>NZ_JBEXTX010000003.1:0-225351 GCF_040614175.1 Amycolatopsis sp. NPDC006131 | reverse complement strand
GGCATGCCGAGACGACTCGCCTCGGCGAACAGCGGGGCGATCTTCGCCGCACCGTCGAGCATCGAGTACTCGGTGTGCACGTGCAGGTGGACGAAAGATCGCATCCCGCCAACTCCTCCTGGTCGGTTCCCGGCGGCGAGCATTGGACCCGACGCGCGGCCCGGCGGTCCAACAAACGACACGCGTCGCCGGACCACCGGTGGTTGTGGGAGGAGGTCACCGGGTCATTCCGGCCAGTCGTTGCGGAGGATCACCTCCACGAAGTCGATGTGCCGGTAGGCGGGGTCGACGTGTTCGAGGACGTCGGCGTTGACGGTGCCGAAGGTGGAGTCCGGGCGGTGCCGGAAGCCGTCGGCGAAGGCCTGGATGATGCGGCGCTTGAAGTCCGGGCGCGGGTGGGCCGCGACGACGGCCGCGAGGTCGGACTCGGCCAGCTTGTCCCGGCCGATGCCGAGCACGTCGGTCTCGACCCCGGCGGTGACGAGGGCGACCTCGGGTTCCAGCCGCCACGGCACCTCGGGGGTGGTGTGCAGGGCGATGCCCTCCCACACCTTGCGCACGGAGTCCTCGGGAACGCCGTGGAATTCGAGGAAGCGGCGGGCCTCGTCGGCGCCGTCGAGTTCGAACCGCTGCGTCGCGCCCCGGTGCTTCTCGGTGAGGCCGAGGTCGTGGAACATCGCGCCGACGTAGAGCAGTTCCGGGTCGGCGGTGAGGCCGAGGCGGCGGCCCTGCAGTGAGCCGAACAGGAACACCCGGCGCGAGTGGTGGAACAGCAGGTCGTCGGTAGCGTCGCGGACCAGCTCGGTGGCTTCGGCGGCGAGCGCGGAGTCGGGGATGGTGATGCCGGCGATCACGGTGGTCATCGGTGGTGTCCTTTCTGGTCCCCTCGAGCGTCGCAGCGGCGGGGTTGCCTGCGCTCCTCGATTCGCGACGTACTCTCCACAGATCGGGACGTGTGGAGGTGCGCGTGCGGCGGCTGGCGCTACTGGTGTTCGACGAGGTGAAGCTGCTCGATGTGGCCGGGCCGAGCGAGGTGTTCGCCGAGGCCAACCGGTTCGGCGCGGACTACCGGCTGGTGCTGTGCTCGGTCGGCGGGCGGGACGTGTCGTCGTCGACCGGCATGCGGATCCCCGTCGACGCCGACGTTGCGGACACCGGGCCGCTGGACACGGCTCTGGTGATGGGCGGCGACGTGTTCCCCGCGCACGCCGTCCCGCCGGAACTGGCCGAGGCGGCGCGGACCATCGCGGGCCGGGCGAAGCGGATCGCGTCGATCTGCACGGGATCGTTCGTGCTCGCCGCGGCGGGACTGCTGGACGGCCGCCGGGCCACGACGCACTGGCAGCACGCCGCGACGCTGGCCCGCGCGCACCCGGCGATCCAGGTCGAGCCGGACGCGATCTTCGTGGAGGACGGGCCGGTGTTCACCTCGGCCGGGGTCGCGGCAGGCATCGACCTGGCGCTGGCGCTGGTGGAGCGCGACCACGGACCGGAGCTGGCCCGCCGCGTGGCGCGGTCGCTGGTGGTGTTCCTGCAGCGGCCCGGCGGGCAGTCGCAGTTCTCGCCGTCGCTGCGCGGCCCGGCCCCGAAGACCCCGCCACTGCGCGCGGTGTGCGACGCGGTCGCGGCGGACCCGGCGGGGGACCACTCGCTGCCGAAGCTGGCCGCGCGGGCGGGCCTGAGCACCCGCCACCTGACGCGGCTCTTCCAGGAGGAACTGGGCACCACGCCGGCCAAGTACGTGGAACTGATCCGTTTCGACGCGGCGAAGTCCCTGCTCGACGCGGGCCACCCGGTGACCGCCACGGCCTACGCGAGCGGCTTCGGCAGCGCCGAATCCCTGCGGCGCGTTTTCGTGCAGCACACGGGCGTCTCGCCGAGGGCGTACCAGCAACGGTTCCAGACGAGCCGCCGAACCTGAGGTGGTTCGCGGACGAGTGGGCCGGCCCCCGCGGGTAGTGCGCCGATGCGGGGCAGCGCGCCATCCCTCCGGAAGGCCGACCCGCCAGTCCTTCGCACCTCAGCTTCCAGTCGGCAATGCGCGCCGCCGCGTGGGTGGTCCGAGGCCTTGGCGGGCCGGACCACCCGCCGCCCCAGCGCGTTGCCCATTGATCCGGCGCGCGGTCCCGCACCGAAATGGCGGCCGGTGGCCGTATGCGCCAAACCCTCCGCAGGCCGGACCCGCGCCGCCCCGCGCGCTGCCCGCTCTGGCACGCGGCGGCACACCGGACCCCCATCGATCCGGCGCGCTGCCGCGCGGGCCGATCCGGCGCGCTGCTGCGGACCACCGCCGACTGGGCGCTACCCACTGATTCGGCGTGCTGCCGCGGGCCGGACCACCCACTACCCCAGCGCGTTGGCCATTGATCCGGCGCGCGGTCCCGCACCGAAATGGCGGCCGGTGGCCGGATGGGCCAAACCCTCCGCGGGCCGGACCACCCACTACCCCAGCGCGCCGCCGCGTGGGTGGTCCGAGGCCTCGGCGGGCCGGACCACCGCCCGGCCCGCGGCCGCGCGCCGACGCGGCGCCGACCCGCCCAGCCGCGTCCGCTACCAGGCTCCCCTCACACGCGGCGCCCCACGAACGCCAGCATCCGCGTCTGCTCGTCGGCGTCCGGCGGCGGCGTCACCTCCGGCCCGAAGAAACCCGGCCGCCGCACGACGTGTTGCCTCGCCCAGTCCGCGGCCAGCGCCACCAGGTCCGCGTCGGCCCGCACGTCCATGCCCAGCGCGTGCCCGATGTCCCAGCTGTGCACCACCGTGTCGGTGATCATCAGCGGCACCACCGCGGCCAGCGGCACCTCGCCGATGCCGGTGATCGACGTGGTCCGCGCCAGCGCCTCCCCGGTCAGCGCGGGCACCGACGCCGCCCGCGCCTTGCGCCACGTCTCCACCGGGTCGTCGCCGGTCCACGTGCCCGGCCGCGGCGATCCCGGCGCGCCCGACCGGTCCGGGTCCGGCTCGCCCACCGCCCACGCCCGCATCTGCCACTGGCCCCAGATCAGATGCCCGGCCACGTCCCGCACGTTCCACTCCGCGCACATCGACGGCACGTCCCACCGGTCGTCCGGCACCGCCGCCAGCACCGCGTCCAGCCCGTCCTGCGCCCGCCGGTACTGCTCCATCAGTTCCATCGCCGACTCCTTTCCTCGGTTGACCCGAGGACGAACGGCGACGACCGGACTCGACATCACGCCGGCACAATTTTCAGCCCCCCGTTCGCGGTGACGACGCGGCCACCGGTCGGCGGCGGGAAGTGGGTGCCCAGCAGCAGGGTTCCGCTGTCGGCCAGCGACGCCAGCAGCGACCGGCGCGTCGACTCGGCGAGCGCCGGATCGATGTCGACACAACTGGTGATCCCCGGGTGCGCCAGCTGGACCGGGTGGTGCACGCAGTCACCGGTGATCACCGCGCTGCTGTTCCCACTGGTCAACCACACGGCGACGTGCCCGGGGGTGTGGCCGGGCGTGGGGACCAGCCGCACCCCGGGCGCGACCTCGACGCCGCCGTCGGGCACGTCGACCAGGTCGAGCAGCCCCGCGTCCGCCACCGGCTCGACCGAGTCGCGGAACATCTGCCGCCGCGGCTCGTCCATGTCGTAGCCCGACCAGAAGTCCCGTTCGGCGCGTGAGGTCAGGTAGCGGGCCCGCGGGAAGGTCGGCACCCACTCGCCGTCCACCAGCCGCGTGTTCCAGCCGACGTGGTCGGTGTGCAGGTGCGTGAGCACCACCAGGTCCACCGACTCCGGCGCGAACCCCGCCGCCGCGAGCCGGTCGAGGTAACCGGTGCGCAGGTCATGCCACGCCGGGTTGGCGCGCTGCTTGCCGTTGCCGATGCCGGTGTCGACCAGGATCCGCAGACCGCCGGCCGTGACCGCGAAGCTGTGGCTGGCCAGGCGCAGCACGTCGCCGTCGGCGAAGTCGGGCCGCAGCCAGTCGTGCCGGTTCACGACGTCCGGCGTCGCACCTGGCAACAGCCAGGGACCGGTCTCGGGCGGCAGCAGCACCTCGTCGACCCGCTGCACGGTGATGTCACCCACGAACCACATGGCACCTCCTAAACGCAATGTGTTTGCGTTAAGCTTAAGGCAAACAGTTAGCTTTAGGAGGAGGATCATGTCATCCGAAGACCGGCCCGAGGTGGTGGCCACCGCCGACCACATCGACACCGTGGTCGGCGTCCTACGCGAACTCGACCTCGGCGAGACCGCGCCGGCGGCGGTCTACCAGGCGGGGGAGTCCGATGCGGCCCGCTGACCTGACCCTGGCCGCCGCGGCGGCGGCCGTGCGGAGCCGTGAACTGTCCCCGGTCGAACTGGTCGACGACGTGCTGACCCGCATCGAGGAGGCCGACGCCTGTCTCGGCGCGTACGTCGCCGTCACCGCCGACCGTGCCCGGGGCGTCGCCCGCGAGGCCGAGCGCGAGATCGCGACGGGCGGCGTGCGCGGGCCGCTGCACGGAATCCCGATGGGGCTCAAGGACCTGATCGACGTCGCCGGGCTGCCGACCACCGCGAGTTCCCGCGTGCGGGCCGGGCACCGGGCCGAGTCCGACAGCGCGGTCGCGGCCCGGCTGGCGGGGGCCGGCGCGGTCCTGGTCGGCAAGACCCACACGCACGAGTTCGCCTACGGGCTGATCACGCCGCAGACGGTCAACGCCCGCGATGGCGGGCGAATCGCAGGCGGGTCGAGCGGCGGGTCCGCGGTGGCGGTCGCGGCCGGGATGGCGACCTTCTCGCTGGGCACCGACACCGGCGGCTCGATCCGGGTGCCCGCGGCACTGAACGGGGTCGCCGGTTTCAAGCCGAGCTACGACCTGGTGCCGCGGGAGGGGGTGGTGCCGTTGTCCTGGTCGCTGGACCACGTCGGGCCGATCACGCGCACCGCCGAGGACGCCGCGCTCGTGATGGAAGTCCTGTGTGGAGTATCCACCGCGGAGCCGTCCGGGCTTCGGGTCGGCGTGCCGGGGAACTACTACTTCGACCACGTCGACCCCGAGGTCGAATCGGCGGTGCGGGCGGGGATCAGCCGGCTGGAGGCGCTCGGCGCGCGGCTGGTGGATGTCGAAATCCCCATGACGCGGTACGTTCAGGGAGTCCAATGGGGACTGATGGTCCCGGAAGCAAGCGCTTACCACGACCCGACTGTGCACGCGGTGTCCGAGCTCTACGCCGCGGACGTGCGGGTGCTGCTCGAAGCCGGGCGCCGGATGTCGGCTGTGGACTACCTGCGGGCCCAACGGGCGCGGACGCTCATGCGGCGTGAGTGGTCGCGTCTGATGGAGACGGTCGACGTGATCGCCGCCCCGGCCGTGCCGGTCACCGCGGTGCCGGTGGGGCAGGAGAGCGTGACCTGGCCCGACGGGACGACGGAGAGCGTCTCGGATGCCTACGTGCGGTTGTCGGCGCCGGCCAACATCACCGGGCTGCCGTCGCTGACCGTGCCCGTGGGGGAGGACCGGGCGGGGCTGCCGATCGGGATGCAGCTCATCGGCCGCGCCGGGGGTGACGGCGTGGTGCTGGGGCTGGGCCGGGCGTTCGAGCGTTGACCCTCCAGCCGGTGGAGACGCTAGCGTCGGACGCGTGACGTGTGCGGAGTGCGGTGGGGCCGGTCCCTGCGATGAGTTGTTCCAAGTGGTGCTGGCGCTGGACCACTCGCGGCAGGAGCCGTGGGGGCCGTTGCACGGGGTGACCGTGGGGTGTTTCCTGCTGCAGCACCCGAGCCGGCTGCCGGAGCGGGACCGGGGGCGGAACTGGGCGATCGTCCGCGCCTTCGTGGACGGTGGCCGCCCCGCGGTGGCCGGTCTCACCGCGGCGGTCCGCCGGGCCAACTCGCATCGGGCCCGTGGTGCGCTGCCGGAGTTCGATGCGCCGCCGGGTGGCGCGGGGCCGTTCGAGGTCACGATCGCCGACGTCGCCCAGGACGGGACGTTTCCGGCGGCGGGGTTCGAGGAGCGGGTCCGGGCCTGGGCGCGGGCCACGCTTGACGCACAATCGTTGCGTTAAGCTGGGGGTGTGAGCCGCAAGCCGATGGTGCGCCCCGGCGGCCGCAGCGCGCGGGTGCAGGAGTCCGTGCACGCCGCGGTTCGTGCCCTGGAGGCCGAGGCCGGGCGGGAGGCGCTGACGGTGCCGCTGATCGCCGCGCGGGCCGGCGTGACGCCGTCGACGATCTACCGCCGCTGGGGAGACCTGCACGAGCTGCTGTCGGACGTCGCGGTGGAACGCCTCCGGCCCGAGTCGCCGCCCGAGGACCACGGCTCGCTGGGGGCTGACCTGGCGGCGTGGGCGGAGCAGTTCCTGGAGGAGATGTCCGCGCAGCCCGGGCGCGCCTACATCCGGGACGCGCTGCTCGGGGACGACACCAACGCCGGCCGGTGCTCGGCGTACGCGGCGGAACAGATCGAGGTGATCCTGGCGCGAGCGGCCCAGCGCGGCGAGGCGGCGCCGGAGGTGGAGACGGTGCTGGACCACGTGGTGGCGCCGATGATGTACCGGATCCTGTTCCGCCCGGACGGCCTGTCGCCCAGCTACGCGCGGCGGCTGGTGGAGGAGTTGCTGGGCTGAGCTTTTGCCGGATGGCTGGACCTCTCGCGCGGTCACCGCTGTTCCTGCCGTGGGCACGAGCGGGCCGCCAACCGGAGCGCCGACTTGATTGGCTGGGCAATCGCGCGCACACGATTGGCCCAACCCCGATCAAGCCGCAGAGCAACCCCACCTACCGCAGCGCTTCGACCACCCGCGAGGTCGCCTCGGCGAGCAGCTTGTTGTCGTACGAAGCGTCGGCGGTCGCTCGGCTCGACATCAGCGCCAGCACGATCGGCGCACGGTTCGGCGGCCAGATCACCCCGATGTCGTTGCGGGTGCCGTAGTCGCCGGTGCCCGTCTTGTCCGCCACCGGCCACTCGGACGGCACGCCGGCGCGGATGAGCTCCGTCCCGGTCTTGTTGCGGCGCATGATCCCGGCCAGCAGATCCCGCTTGTCGGCAGGCAACGCCTCGCCCAGGAGGAACGCTCGCAGGCTGCCCGCCATCGCCCGCGGAGTGCTCGTGTCCCGGACGTCGCCGGGAATGGCCGAGTTCAGCTCGACCTCGAGCCGGTCCGGGTGGGTCGTCGTGTCGCCGATCTCGCGCAGCACGGCCGCCAGCCCTGCCGGGCCGCCCACCTCCGCGAACAGCAGGTTCGCCGCCGTGTTGTCGCTCTGCAGCAGCGCCGCCTCGGCCGCCTCGCGCACCGTCACGCTCCGCCGGTCCTTCGTGATCGGCGAGTTCGGCTGGATGTCCGCGTCGGTGTAGGTCACCACTTTGTCCAGGTCGACGTTCCGCCGCAGCACGGCGCCCGCCAGCAGCGACTTGATCGCCGACGCGTAGTTGAACCGCTCGTCGGCCCGGTGCGTGATCTCCCGCCCGGTCCCGGTGTCGATCGCGTACACCCCGAGCCGCGCGTCGAACCGCGCTTCCAGATCGGCGAAGTCCACCTGCGGCGCCGGCGCCACAGTCGAAACGGCGGGCGGCGGCGGGGGCGGTTCCGCGGCACACGCCCCGACCAGCCCGAAGACGAGCAGGACCACCACGGCGCGAAGAGTTCGAACAAGCATGGCCCCAGCCTCCCGTGCCCACTCGATGCCGTCGAAGACGAAAAAGACAGTTTCCATGCGGATCCGGCATAAGATGCGCGGCGTGGATCTCGTCGGCGCCTGCCGGGCCTTCGTCAGCGTCAGCGAGCGCGGCAGCTTCACCCTCGGCGCGGCCGCGGCCGGCATCCCCCAGCCGGTCGCCAGCCGCCGCATCGCCGCGCTCGAACAGCACCTCGGCGACCGGCTCTTCGACCGCTCGACCCGGCGCGCGGTGCTGACGCCGTTCGGCCGCGACGTGCTCCCCGCGGCCGCCCGGCTGGTCCGCCTCGCCGACGCCTTCGAACACGACGCCCGCCGCGCGCGCCGCCGCCCGTTGCGGTTCGCCGTGCCGGACTGGTGCTCCGCCCGCGAGCTCGCCCACCTCGACGCCGAAGCCCGCGACCACGACCTCGTCCTCGACTTCCGCCCCGCGCCGCCCGCCGAACGCGCCGGCCTCGTCCGCACCCAGGAGGTCCGCGCCGCCCTCACCGCGGTCCCCGAGGACGAAGCCCGCTGGCGGGTGCCGCTCGGTGTGGCCGCAGCGGTGCCGCCGGCCGCGCACACGGTCTACCTGGAAACCCTGCGCGTCGGCCGCGGCGACGACGGCCCGGCCCGGCGCGTGTGGCTGCAACCCGAGGACGACGTGCCGCACATCCGCGACCGGCTCACCCACCTGCGTGACGCCCTCGGGCTGCGGCCCTCGCAGGTCGTCACCGCGGAGTCGCTGGTCACCGCGGTCGCCGACGTGCTCGGCACCGCCGACCTCCTGCTCTGTTCGGAGGCGCAGGCCGCCGAGCTGGACCTGCACTGGCGGCCGCTCGGCGAGGTCCGCCTGGTCCGCGGCTACGCGCTGGCCACGACGTACAGTGACGACAGCGAGCGCCTGCGGCCGCTGTCGCGGTCGATCGGCCGATGCCTGGGGGAGACGTGAACACCGAAGCGCTGCTGCGCGAGCTGCGGGACCAGCTCGACGACGCCGGCCTGCGCGGCTCGTTCCTGGTGCGGGACCTGCGCAGCGGCGAGGAGATCGCGATCGAGCCGGACGCGCAGTGGCCGTCCGCGTCGCTGGTCAAGGTGCCGCTCGCGGTCGCCACGCTGGAACGGATCCGGCTCGGCGAACTCGACGGCGCCACCCAGCTGGACATCGAACCCGGCCGCATCACCACTCCCGGCCCGACCGGGCTGAGCCGGTTCCGCCACCCGGCGCGCGTCGCCGTCGACGACCTGCTCTACCTCAGCACGGCGATCAGCGACGGCGTCGCGGCCGACGCGTTGTTCGGCCTCACCCCGCCGCCTGAGGTCGCCCGGATCCTGAAGGGGTTCGGCATCGAGGGCATCACCGTCCGGCACCCGGTGCAGGAGCTGGCCGACACACCCGCGGAACGCTTCGAGCGCGGCGAGGTGCACCTGGCGTACGCGCTGGCCGTGGACGCGGGCACCGCTGGGCGCGGGCACCGCATCCCGCAACTCGACGTGACCCGCGCGAGTTCCGGTTCGGCGCGGGCGTTCGCGGACCTGCTGCAGGCGTTGTGGACGCCGTCGGCGATCCCCGCCGAGGTCGCCGCCCGGGTGCGGGAACTGATGCGGCACAACGTGGTCCGGCACCGGCTCGCGCCGGACTTCGTCTCCGACGCGTCGGTGTGGTCGTCCAAGACCGGCACGGTGCTGACGCTGCGGCACGAGATCGGGGTGGTCGAGCACGCCGACGGGCAGGCCTTCGCGGTGGCGGCGCTGACCGAGTCGCGCGTGGCGGCGGCGCAGCAGCCCGGCGCGGAGGCCGTGATGGCGCGGGTCGCCCGCCGGCTGCGGGACCACCTGCGGCTCTAGGCCATCGCGGCGCGCATCGCCTCGCCCATCGCCGCGGAGTCGTGGCCGGCCTCGACGCCGTCGACGATCACGACGCTGCCCGGGATGTGGTCCGCGCGCAACGGCACGATCTCCTGGTAGGCGGGGGAGTCGTACCAGGTGCGGGCGTCGGCGGCGGTGGGGAAGCCGATCATCACCAGGTGGCCGGGCCAGTCGCCCTCGCGAACCTCGACGGGCGCGCCGTGGACGAGGAACCGGCCGCCGAAGGGATCCAGGGTCGACTGGATGCGCTCCAGGTACTCGGCGATGTCGGGGTGCGGCTCGGCGGGCATCAGGTGGGCGATGACGTAGGCGGTCATGGGGTCCGTCCTTTCCGGAGGCTGATGACCCCATCCTGTGGCCTGCGGCGCGGGGCGTCGATTACGCGGGAGGTAATGCGGGGGCGGAAGTCGCGGGTAACGGCGCTTCCCGCGCCGGGGCACGGCGCGGGAGGTGGCCGGTCGCGAGCGGGTGGCGGCCTGGTTTGGGGGAGGCGGGGTGTTTCCGGCGGTTGGCGGCCGGAACCGGGCGGTTGGGTGGCCGGGGTTGCGGCGAGGTGGCCGGCCCGAGCAGGTGGCGGCCTGCTCCGGGGGAGGCTGGCTGTTTCCGGCGGCGGGCAGCCTCGTTCCGGGCAGGCGGCGCGGTTCCGGCGAGTGGTGACCGGGCTCGTGCGGGAGCCCCCGGCGTGCCCGCTCCGGCGGTTGGTCACCGGAGCGGTTCCGGCTTTGCTCGCGCGTAGGCATCCGCCCGGGCTTCCTCGGGAAGCCACCGCGTCCCGGAAGCTACCGCGTCGCGGAAGCTACCGCGTCGCGGAAGCTACCGCGTCCCGGAAGCCACCGCGTCCCGGAAGCCACCGGCGCGTCCCCGAGGTCACCGGCGCGGCCCGGCACCCTCCGGAAGCCACCGCGCCCCGGAGGTCACCGGCGCGGCCCGGCCTCCTCCGGGACGCCACCCTTCCTGAAGATCACCGGCGCGAGCCGCCCCCACCACCGCCGCTCACGGAGTCGCCAGCGCCTGCTGCGATCCAGGGTGCATCGGCACCGGCTCGGTGCGCGTCGCGTTCTCCCGGGTGATCTCCTTCGCCGCCGGGTGCACGCTCTCCAGGTCGGCCTTCTTGTCGAAGATCAGCTTCGTGATCGCGCACGCGTCGCTCGCCGGGAAGTCCTCCCGCACCAGCAACAGGTTCGGCACCACGATCGTCGGCACGTCCGCGGGCTGCCCGTACGTCGCCGCGGGGATCGTGCCCGTGTCGTACACCGGGTTGATCTGCTTGAGCGCCGCCAGCTGCGGGGTGATGTCGATGAACTTCACCTGCCCCTTCATCGTCGTCGTGATGTCGGTGATCTGCGCCGTCGGCAGGCCACCGGACCACACCAGCCCGTCGATCGTGCCGGACTTGATGCCGTCCGCGGTCTTCGCCAGGTCCAGCCGCTGCGCCTGCACGTCGGTGTCCGGGTTGAGCCCCGCCGCCTGCAGCAGCCGGTTCGCGATCACCTCGGTGCCGGACTTCGGCGAACCCGTCGAGATCCGCTTGCCACGCATGTCGGCGATGCTGTTGATCCCCGAGTCGGTGCGCACCAGCACCTGCGTCGAGTTCGGGTAGATCCGCGTCAGCGCCTGCACCTTCTGCGGCTTGCCGTCGAAACTCCCCTTGCCCTGCACCGCGTCCGCCGCGGTGTCGGCCAGCGAGAACGCGATGTCGTAGGTGCCGTCGACCAGCTGCTGGATGTTCTGCACGGACGCGCCGGTCTCCGCGGCGGTCGCCTTCAGCCCGGTGTTGTTGCTGATCAGCTGCGCGAGCCCGCCGCCGAGCACGTAGTACACGCCGCCGCTGTTGCCGGTGGCGATGGTGAGCCTGCCGCTGCCGGCCTCACACCCCTGGCTCCCGCCCGCCGCCGGCTGGTTCGGTTGCTTCCCGCCGCAGCCCGTCGCGATCAGGGCCGCCGCCACCAGCACCGTCAGCAGTCGTTTCATGCCGCCTCCTTCTGATCACGAGGTGCGCGGCCGTCGCGGCCACGCCGAAGGCCAGGCCCGCCACGATCGGCCCCGGCTCCAGGTAGAGCAGGCACACCGCGGCGGGCACGAAGAGCACGCGGACCACCGGGTGGACCGGCCCGAACAGCCACCCGCCGGTCACCACGCCGAGCGCGGCGACGGCGAGCGCGGACACCGCCAGCACCCACACCACCGTCACCGCCCCGGACTGGAGCAGCAGCGCCGCCCCGTTGTCGGTGAGCACGAACGCGATCGGCACCAGGAACGCAGGCAGCGTGTACTTCCAGCACTGCCACATGGTCTTCATGACCCGGCCACCGGTGATCGCCGCCGCCGCGACCGCCGCCAGCGCCGTCGGCGGCGTCACCTCCGACAGCACCGCGTAGTAGAAGATGAACATCGCGCGCTCGGCCGGCGCCACGCCCAGCGTCTCCAGCGCCGGCGCGATCACCACCCAGGCGATGATGAACGACGCCGTCACCGGCACCGCCAGCCCGAGCACCCCCACCGCGACCGCGGACAGCAGCACCGTCAGCACCAGCACGACCGTAGCGTTGTCGGTGACCGCCCGCGCCACGTCGACCAGCGCGTCGGCGAGTTCCAGGCCCAGCCCGGTCTTGGTGATCGTGGACGTGATCACCCCGGCCGCGGCGCACACCGCGATCACCGGCAGCGCGCCCCGCACACCCCGGGACAGCGCGCCCACCATGTCCACCGCCCAGCCGCGCAGGTCCCGCCGCCGGGCGATCAACGCGAACAGCGCCGCCACCCCGGTCGCGTACACCACGGCCGCGAACGGCGGGATGTCCAGCGCCAGGAACACCACGATGATCGCCAGCGACAGGAAGTGGTAGCCGCCGCGCAGCAGCAGCCGCCACGGGTCGCCGCGCTCGACGTCCACCGGCTTGGCGTGGAAGCGGCGGGCGTCGGCCTCCATCGCGAACACGATGCCCAGGTAGTAGAGCAACGTCGGCACCGACGCCCAGATCAGCACGGTCAGGTAGGAGGTCTGCAGGTACTCGGCGATGATGAACGCGGCCGCGCCCAGCGTCGGCGGCGACAGGATCGCCCCGATGCCCGACGCGGCGAGCAGGCCGCCCGCGTGCTCCTTCGGGTACCCGGCGCGCTTGAGGATCGGCCAGGTGATCGAGCCGAGGCTGACCGCGGTCGCGGTGCCCGAGCCGGACACCGTGCCCAGCAGGAACCCGGACAGCACCGTCGTGCGGCCCGGCGCCGTGCGGGACCGGCGGAACGCGGCGAAGGAGATGTCGACGAAGAACCGTCCCGCGCCGGAGGCCTCCAGCACCGCGCCGTAGATCGTGAACAGCACGATGTAGCTGGCGGCCACGTCCAGCGGGGTGCCGAAGAAGCCGCTCGCGTCGTTGTAGAGGGCGTTGATGATCTGGCTGAAGTCCACGCCGGCGTGCGCGATGCCCCAGTCCGGCGGCAGGTAGCCGCCGTAGTAGGCGTAGGCGAGGAACAGCAGGCAGACGACCGGCAGCACCCAGCCGGTGGTGCGCCGGGTGGCCTCCAGGATGAGCAGGAGCAGCAACGCGCCCGCGACGATGTCGAGCGTGGACAGCTGGCCCTGCCGGTCGAGGAAGTCGTCGTAGCCGGACAGCACCGGGTACAGGCCCACGACCAGCGCGACCACGGACAGCGCCCAGTCCAGCAGCCACGGGTTGTCCGGGGAGCGCCGCGACCGCGCCAGCGGCCGGTAGCAGAGGAACACCAGCGGCAGGGTGCAGCCGAGGAAGATCACCAGGTAGAACTGGTTGCCCTTGCTGTAGGGGAAGAAGACCTGCTTCAGCACGAGCAGGGCGACCGCGAGCGCGGCCAGGTACACCAGCAGGTCGGGCCCCCGCGACAACCGCCGCGCTGGCCGTTCTTCGTCGTGCTCGGCGACGATGTCGCTGACCTCGTCGCCCTTCACGGGCTTGGTCATCACCGCTCCTTTGCGATGATCACACCTTAGGTCGCGTACCCGTCATACGGAAGGTTTCGCCAGTGCTCGGCCGCCTGCGCCATGTCGCGGCGCAGGTGCTCGAAGAACCGGCCGGTGTCCCGCAGCCGGGCGCCGGCGGGGGAGTCGCCGAACACCTGCGCGCCCTGCCGCGCGCAGTCCGCCCACAGCGTCATCGACCGGACGCTGACCAGCCACGCCTGGTACCAGACGTGCTCGTCGATGACGTACCGCTGGCGGCGGCCGTCGCGTTCGCGCCGCGCCAGGCCGCGCTCCTCGAGCCAGCGGACCGCCTTGGACACCGAGGCGGGGCTGACCCGCAGCCCGGCGGTGAGCTCGGCCGCGGTGAGGCTTCCGGTGTCGCAAGTGAACAGGCGGACGAGGACCTTCGCCATCATCGGCGGCACCCCGGTCTGGACCATCATCGCGGCGAAGTCCTGCTCGAACCGCCGCGGATCGCCCCCGCTCGCCGCGGGTGGTTCCGGCGCCGGGGCCGGCCTGCGGCGGTGGGCACGCCAGGCGGTGGCCTGCTGGGCGCGGTCGGCGCGGTAGCCGTGGGCGCCGCCGTTGCGGGCGACCTCGCGGATGACCGTCGACTTGGGCCGTCCCAGCCTGCGGCCGATCGCCGCGTAGCTGAGCCCCATCGCCAGCCCGGCGGCGATGCGCCGGCGTTCGCCGAACGTCAGCCGGGTACGGGCCGGTGCATTCGACTCCACACTCATTGCATCGATGCTAGATCATCGACCTGGGAGTTCCTTGTTTGCCGGTTGCTCCGCGTTCGCCGGTGTTCCTAGCGTTCGCGAAATGCTGAAGCGATTGACCTACCCGGACGGGCACCTCGGCTGGGTGGCGACGAGCTACCAGACCGTCCGCGCGGTGCTGGCCGACCCGCGGTTCAGCGCCCGGTCGGACCTGCGGCACATGCCGGTCCCCGGCGCGCCCGGCAACGGGGTGCCGGCGCGTCCCGGGATGTTCAACTCGATGGATCCGCCGGAGCACACGCGCTACCGCCGCCTGCTCGCCGGCCAGTTCACCGTCCGGCGCATGCGGCAGCTGACGGGGCGCGTGCGCGAGATCGTCGACGAGCACCTCGACGCCATCGCCGCGGCGAGCGGGCCGGTGGACCTGGTGCGTGTCTGGGCGCGGCCGATCCCCGCGCAGGTCATCTGCGAGCTGCTCGGGGTGCCCTACGCGGACCGGGTTCGGTTCCAAGGGCACGCGCTGGACCTGTTCCGCGTGGACCGGACGCCGGAGCAGGCCGCGGCGGCGTACTCGGCGGTGCACGAGTTCGTGCGCGACCTGGTGGCGGCCAAGCGGGACGCGCCTGCCGACGACCTGCTGAGCGGCCTCACCGCGGCCGACCTCACCGACGAGGAACTGGTCAACATCGGCTTCGTGCTGCTCGGCGCGGGCCTGGACACCACAGCGAACATGCTCGCGCTGGGCGCGTTCACGCTGCTCACCCACCCCGGCGCGGCGGAGGTCCTGCGCGCCGAGCCGGGGCGGGCGGTCGAGGAGCTGCTGCGCTACCACAGCGTCATCCCGTTCACGGTGCGCGCGGCGCTGGCGGGCATCGAGCTGGACGGCGAGCGGATCGCCGCGGACGAGTGCGTCACCGTGTGCCTGCCCGAGGCCAACCGCGACCCCGCGCGCTTCCCCGATCCGGACGTGCTCGACCTGCTGCGGCCGTCCGCCGGGCACGTCGCGTTCGGCCACGGCGTGCACCAGTGCCTCGGGCAGCAGCTCGCCAGGGTGGAGCTGCAGGTCGCGTTGCCGGCGCTGGCGACGAGGTTCCCGTCGCTACGGCTCGCGGTGCCGGCCGCGGATGTCGTGGTGCGGACGGGAAGTCTGGTGCGCGGGGTGGCGCAGTTACCGGTGATCTGGGCGACTGAGCGGTAAAGGTGTCTCTGGTGACGGGGATGTCGACCGGGATCGTGGCGCGGATGGCGGCGTTGCGGGAAGCCGGAGAGCACGCGCTGCCGATGGACGCCTGCGAGGGCGAGGACCTCGAACGCGCCGCCGCCGGCGGTGGAGGACGTGCCGCTCGTCTTGGCGCGGGACCAGTTGGCGGTCAACCTGCTCGCACCGGCGCGGCTGGTCCAGCTCGTCAGCTGCGCGGCCGTCCCATCCTCGGAACCGGTTCTGATGATGCCGGGCTGGACGACCACGACGTCGATCCCGAACGGCGCGACCTCCACGCAGAGACCCGCTACGCCATCGGCTGGATGGCGGAGAAATTGCTGGAGCTCAACCGAACCCTGCCGCTCCGCGAGTTCGACGCGCTGGTCACCTGCGTGTGGTAGGGCCACTGTGGACGGTCAGGCGTGTTCGCCGAGGTTTCACTCCCAGCCGTTGAAACCGTCCAGTCCGTACGGGGCCAGCACGAGGCTTCCGGTGGTGTTGCGGGAATCCAGGACCACCGTGCCGACGTAGTTCTGGCCCGGCGAGAGCGCGAGCGGGAACAGCTTGCTGCGCGACAGGCAGCCGATCGCCGGTGCGCTGCTGAGGCTGCCGCCGGTTTCGGTGACGCCGTCCGGGCCGATGATCGAGAAGTTGTTCGGGTTCAGCAGGCTCGGCGCGAAGTCGCCGCTCATCGACGACGAAGTCGTCACCGTCATGTCCAGGAAGATGAACCGCCCGTTCTCCGGCTTCTGCGCGTACGGCTCGGTGCAGCGGCCGCCGACGGTGACCTTGGTGAGCGTGAAGGCGACCTCCGGCCGGCCGGCGTAGCTGCCGAAGCCGATGGTCTCGCCGATCTTCACCTCGACGTTTCGCCGGGGGTTGACCGGGATCACCGGCGTGGGCGACTTCGAGGTCGTGGGCCGGGGCCGGGAGGTGGTGGCGGGCGCGGCCTTGATGCTGCCGTTGTCTGCCGTGACGGCGAGCGTCACGCCGACCGACACCCCGGCGACGACGAGCGCACCGGCGATCGCGAGGGCGACGATGGCGCCGATGTTGCGCCGCGGCGGCTGTGGCCACTGCGGGTAGGGGTAGCCGGGCGGCTGACTGGTCACGAAGATCCTCCTGATCGGTGCGCACGGCTTGTCGTGAGCAGGAGGATCTTCGTTACCGGCTAGCGCGACGGCGGCGTCCCACCCGGACCGGCGCCGGCGGACGGGGTGGTCTGGGTGTCCACGCGCACCGCGAGGCTCACGGTGTAGCCGCCGGTGACGTCCCCGGTGACGGTCGCCAGCTGGGAGGCGCCGCCGTCGTCACCGAAGACGTTGTCGCTGGACAGGCTCACCTTCCGCAGGTTCGCGACGGAGTCCTCGTAGCCCGATTGCTGGTAGACGGTCTGGCACACGTCCTGCGGCAGCGCGACCTGCGAGGTGGCGATCGCGTTCGACGAGTCGGCGATGCTCGCCTGATCGGGGTAGACCTCGAAGTGGATGTGCGGCCACCGGCCGTCGTAGCAGGCCGGGAAGACGCTGGTGAACCGCACGCGCCCGTCGGCGTCGGCGATCTGCACGCCACGCAGGAAGTTCTGGTCCTCGACGCCGTCGGAGTACATCGAGTAGCCGCCCTCGCGGGTGCAGTGCCACACGTACACCGCGACGCCGGCGAACGCGGCACCGCCGTTGGCCAGGTCGGACACGGTCAGCTCCAGCGTCATCGGCACGCCCTCGGCGGTGCCGGTGGACTCGCCGAAGCTGGAGCGGATGTCGCTGCGCACGATGCCGCTCTGCGCCAGCACGTCCGGCCCGTTGGAGCCGTCGCCGGGGTAGGGGCCCGCCGTTTCATCCGGGATCTCGCCCGTCGCGGCCGAGGTGGTGGTCGTCGTGGAGCCGGTCGACCCGGCGCCGCACGCGGTGAGCGCGACACCGGCCGCGCCGATGCCGAGGAACCGCAACGCCCGGCGGCGGTCGAACAGGGTGCCGATGTCGAAGCCGAGCCCCTGGTCGACGACTTCGTCGTGCGGGCGGGGGAGGGGGCGGCCCTGGTAGGCGGGCTGGTTGTCTCGCATGGGCACCATCGTCGGGTCTCGTGCTGTGTGCCGGGTTTGCCTAGTCTGTGAGGCAGGCAAGCGTTCTGGGAAGAGGGCGGGGCGGGACGATCACCGGAGCGACCGAGCCGCGGCTCAACTTCCGCAAGCCGGCGCCGTCGCTGCGCGCGGGCGACGTGTTCGCGATGCTGATGCCGGACGATATGTACCTTTTCGGCCGCATCGTCACGACGAACGCGGCCGGCCCGATGGGCAAGGGCATCGTGGTCTACGTGTTCCGAGCCCGGTCCGCGACCCTGGCGCCGCCGCCGCGAGCCGAGCTGGTGCCGGATCGGCTCCTGCTCCCGCCGCAGTTCGTCAACCGGTACCCCTGGTCCCAGGGCTACTTCGAGACCATCGAGCACCGGCCGCTGTTGCCCGGCGAGGTGTTCCCGGTGCATTGTTTCCACGAGGTGATCCGGGACCGCTACGTCGACGAGAACCGCGCGCCCCTGCCGGGGCCCGTGGAACCCGTGGGGCAGTTTCTGCGCAACAGCGTCCGCACCCTGGACGATGCCGTCAGCGAGGCGCTCGGGATCCCGCTCACCCCATGACACCCGTGCTCAAATGAGCGCTCCGCCGCGGTGCCCGCGTGCCCCTGATTCGCGGCTCTTTCGGGCAACGCCGGAGGAAAACGGCGTTCCGTCACCCCTCCGGTGCGTTGTGATCTCCACCGTGTGCCGGTGGGTCGCTCGACAGCGGGCGCCCCGGCGCCGACACTGATCAACGAACAAGCCACACTGGCCGTCCACGCCTCACGGCCCCGCGTCCGAGGCCGGAATCCGAAAGGTGACACAAGCGTCGATGGTGTCTCGGTTCGACTTCACGCTCGGCAGCGTGGAGGCCGTCGTCGTCGGGCGGGCGCTGGGCGTCGACGTCCGCGTGTTCCCCCTGCGCATCAGCCACACCACCGTGGACCCGCTCCGCTTCGCCAGACTCGCGCTCCGGGTGCACGCCGACCTCGAGGACCGCGGCCTGTCCACCCGCGGCCGGCTCGACCCGGGCGTGCGCACCGCGTTCGAGCTGCTCGGCGACCACCGCGTCACGGTCACCGCGAGCGGGACCGACTCCCGCGCCGGTGACCTCGCCGTGCACGCCGCCACCGACGGCGCGCAGGCGCTCGTGATCCGCCAGGCCCCCGGCGAGGACAGGCTGTGGTTCTCCCTGTTCCCGGACGAGGACCTGGTGCCCCGCGTGGCCGGCTCGCTCACCCCGGCCGACCCCGCGCCGGGCACCCCGCTGTCGGTGTCGCGCCGCGAGGACGAGCGCCCGCGCTCGGCGCTGGCCGCGCTGCGCCAGGCCGAGGAGGAGTTCGACGAGGAGGAGACCGAGGCCTTCGGCAGCCTCCAGGTCACCACGGTCGTGCGGTCGCGGCGGCCGGCGCGTGCCCGCGCGGTGTCCGAAGAGGACCGGCTCGAAGAGGTCTTCGCGGCGCCGCGGCGCGGCGGCGGCTACTTCACCGCGCACGGCCGCGGACGCCACGGCGAACGCCGCTCGGCCACCCCGGTCACGTGGCTGGACACCGACGACGGGCGGTACCTGGTGAGCACCCGGACCGACGCGACCGGGACGATCACCGCGACCTACACGCCCGCGGGGTTCCCGGCGGTCGCCGAAGCCGTCCGCGACATGATCGCTGCCGTCTACTGAGATCGGGGAGGAACCGGGGATGAGCGAGGAAGCGCCGAAGGCGGAGAAGGCGGTCCGGATGGTGCAGGCGGTCGCGTTGAAGCGGCTGGCCACCGAGGGCGGGTTCGCCGTCGACGAGCGGACCGGCGACAAGATGATCCAGGCGCTGCAGGGCATCGTCGACGCGCTCGAGTCGCGCTGGTCGGCGCTGCAGGCGTTCGGGCAGGCGCCGCCGATGAGCGACACCACCACCGCGAAATGGGTGTCGGACGTGATGGTGAAGACCGCGAGCGACGAGCGCGGCCTGCTCACCCAGCTCACGCAGGCCAAGGCCGAACTGCCCACCTACATCGAGGCGATCAAGCTCGCCCAGAAGAACTACCGGTCCCAGGATGGCGACACCGGGACCACGTTGCGGCGATACCGCGCCGAGCAGGCCTGACCGAGCAACCTCGAAGGGGAGAAGATCGTGGAGCTGTCCGACGTCGGCGGTGGGGTGCAGGACGTCACCGCGGACCCGAGCTCGCCGTACTACATCGGTCCCATCGGCCACGACCACACCTCGGGTGACGAGATCCGCGAGGAGGTCACCAAGCAGGTCGACGAGGAGATCGCGAAGGGCTGGCTGGGGGACGTCGTCACCCCGCTGCTGCGCGACGAGACCATCCAGCGGCGCTACGAGCAGCGCATCGTCGCCGTCCGCGACAGCGTCGACGACGGGGTCGAGATCCGCGACCACGGCCCGGCGCCCAGCTCGCTGTGGGACAACGCGACCCACCAGCAGATGCTCGACGCCATCACCACCAACGCCGACTCCGCCGCGGTCGCCGTCACCTCCGAGGAGTGGGTGCGGCTGGGCAAGGAACTCACCGAGCACCAGCAGAACCTGGCCGACGCCATCAACGACAGCCTCGCCGACTGGCAGGGGGAGGGCGGCGACGCGGCCCGCAAGCACCTCGCCGACGTCGGCCTGTGGCTCGGCAACACCGCCAAGGGCGCCACGCTCACCGGCCGCCAGCAGGAGATCCACTCGCAGGCGCTGAACGAGACGCAGAAGCAGATGGCGGCCAACCCGCCGGTGAACTTCGACGTGCAGGCCGCCAACGCGCACCTGCAGACGATCACCGACCCGGTCGTGTACGCGCAGCAGGCGCAGCTCGACCAGCAGGCGCTGCAGCAGTCGGAGGCCGCACGCCAGCAGGCCGCGCGGATCATGACCCAGTACGACGACACCGTCGCCGGCGCCACCATCACCCCGGCGTTCGTCGCGCCGCCCAAGCTCGGCGGGCCGAACGCGCAGATCGCGTCGCTGCGCACCGGCGCGACCGGGCCGGCTTCGGCGCGGATCCCGGCCACCGAAGCCGGTGCCGCGCAGGCCGCGAGCCTGCGCTCGGCTCCCACCGCGGGCGCTCCCGCGGCCGCCGGCGCGGGCACCGGGGACGTGACCGCGGCGGTGGCCGCGGCGAACCTGAACTCCCCGCCGCTGCCGACCGGGACCTCCGTCCCCGGGACCGCCGTGCCCGGCCTGGACACCTCGGGCGCAGGCACCGGGGTCGGCGCGCCCGCGCTGAACACCTACAGCGGTGCGTCCGGCTACGGCAGCGGAACCGGCGCCGTGCCGCATCTGTCCACTCCGGACTACCCGACCGGGACCCCCGCGAACTACAGCGGCGGCACGCTGCAGAACCACTCGTCGGTGCCCGACCTCGACATCCCGGACTCGACGGTGGCCGCCTCGGCGGTCGACACTGGCACGTCCGGCAGCTCGTCGGCGCGCATGCCGACCATCGGCTACTCCGGCGGGATCAACGGCGACAGCATCGCCAGCCGTCTCGGCGGGCCCACCGTGAGCGGCAACCCGCTGGCCGGGCTCGACTCCGTCAGTGGCCCGGCGGGCACCCCGCTCGGCGGCGGCACCAGCACCGGGGCCAAGGGCCTCGGCGGCGCGGGCGGTGCCGGCGCGGCGGCGCTCAAGGGCCTCGGTGGTGGCGGCGCCGGTGGCAGTGGCCTCGGCGGCCTCGGCGGCGTCGGTGGCGCGTCGGGCGCGAGCGGTGCCCGGCTCGCCGCGGGTGGGGTCGCCGGTGCCTCCGGTGCGGCGGCGGCCGCCGAAGAAGCCGCGGCGGCGCGTGGCGCGGCGGGCGCGACCGGCGCGGCGGGCCGCGCAGGCACCCCGGCCGCGGGCGGCATGGCCCCGCACGGCGGCAAGGGCCAGGGCGCGGAGGACAAGGAACACCGCGTCGCGGACTACCTCGAAGGTGACCCCGACCTCTTCGAAGGCGGTGACGTGGTCGCCCCGCCGGTCATCGGCGACTGGAAGAAGAACAAGCAGGAAGAGAAGAAGTAACCCTCGTGTCCTACGAAGTCGACCCAGACGAGCTGCGCACGCACGGCAGTCACCTCGACGCCCTGTCCGACCGGCTGAACACCGCGGTGGACGCCGCCAACACGGTCGTCATGGACGACTCCGCCTACGGCCTGCTCTGCGCCTTCCTGCCGCCGATCGTGAACGCGACGACGCAGGGCGACGCGGTCGAGGCCCTCAAGGCCGCGGCCGAGGGCGTGCGGATCACCGCGGAGAACATCCGCACCGCGGCCACCAGCTACGAGGACCAGGACGCGACCAACGCCGAGCCGTTCGAGCGGCAGCTGCGCGAGGCCACCCCGGTGAGCCCGCGGATCGGCACGGTGATCCGGTGACGTCGGCGAACGGACTGGGCGACCTCATGCGCGACCCCGACGAGGCGGCCGCGCGGATGAACGCGTGGGCGCAGGGGCTGGCGGAGAAGGCCGAGCGCTACCGCGCGGCGCAGGCGCGTACCGAGGAGATTCGGCTGACCTCGGCCAACACCGACGGCTCGGTGCGCGTCACGGTCCGCGCCGACGGCAGCGTCACCGATCTGGACCTGTCCGGGCGGGCCCGCACCATGCCGCTGGACGAGCTGTCCGCGCAGATCCTGGCCACCATGCGCCGCGCGCAGGCGGGCATCGCCGCGCAGGTCGCCGAGGTGATGCAGGAGGAGGTCGGCGACGAGGACCCGCAGACGCGCTCGCTGCTGGTCGACAACCTGCGCAGCCGGTTCCCCGATCCGGACGCCGACACCGACGACGAGCAGGCGGCCGCCGAACCCGCCGAGGAGCGGCCGCAGGCCCGCACGGACGACGACGAGGAGAACAACCCGTGGTGAACCCCCTGGTCGCGCAGGAGCAGAGCTCGACGACCGCGATCTCGGGGATCTCCCTCCTGGAGGGCGCGCAGGACCTCAAGAAGGCCATCGAAAGCGGCGACTGGGCCTCCGGCGCGCTGGGGGCCGCCGCGGCCGGGCTCGACGCGCTCGGGTTCGTGCTCGACCCGTTCGGCTCGATCCTCGCCGCCGGCGTCGGCTGGCTCATCGAGCACGTCGGCCCGCTCAAGGACGCCCTCGACGCGCTGGCGGGCAACCCGGACGCAGTCAAGGCCCACTCCGAGACGTGGAAGAACATCGCGGCCGAGCTGGGCGAGATCGGCACCGACCTGGCCAACGCGGTCAACAGCGACCTGACCGGCTGGACCGGCCCGTCCGCCGACACCTACCGGCAGCAGGCCAAGGACGTCGGCGACCTGCTCGCCGCGGCGAAGGAAGCCGGGGAAGGCACCGCGAGCGGCATCGAGACCGCGGGCACCGTCGTCGCCGCCGTGCGGACCCTGGTGCGCGACATCATCGCCGAGGTCGTCGGGCACATGATCTCGTGGGCGCTGCAGGTGATCGCCACCCTCGGCATCGCGCTGGCGTGGGTCGTGCCGCAGGTGATCAGCGAGGTCGCCAAGACCGCCGCCAAGATCGCCGACCTCACCGGGAAGCTGACCCACGCGCTCAAGGCGCTCTCGGAGCTGCTGAAGAAGGCCGGCGGCATCTTCACCGACACCGCGGGCAAGCTGAAGAAGATCAAGACCGACAAGCCGCCGACGTCGGCCAAGCCGGACAGCCTCCCCGCGGGCCCGAAGAGCGTCGACCCCATGGCGGGCAAGGGCGGCGGCACCATCCCGAACAGCACGCCGAAGACGCCGCCACCGGACGCGGCGAAGGTCGCCCCGCCGCCCAAGCTCAACGACACCCCGGGCGACACGACCAGGGCATCGTCCACACCGGACACCCCGCCGGTCTCGGCCCCGCCGAAGCTGGACGGCCCGCCGCCGGGCGGCACGGCCAAGTCCGCACCCGAGCCCGGCCCGGCCCCCGTGTCGGCGCCGCCGAAGCTCAACGACGTCACCACGCCGTCCGGCGCCCCGAAGAGCCCGCCGAAGACCGACGGCACGCCGAAGCTGAAGGACCAGGGCGACAACCCGCGCTCGATCGAGAAGCTGCGCTGCGAGAAGGACCCGATCGACGTCGCCACCGGGCAGATGGTGATGGCCGAGGTCGACGCGGAGTTCCTCGGCACGCTGCCGCTGGTGTTCGAGCGCACGCACTTCTCGTCGTTCCGCGCCGGACGGCTGCTCGGCGCAGCCTGGGTGTCCACACTGGACCAGCGGCTGGAGGTGCACGACCGCGGCGTGAGCTTCGCCGCCGCCGACGGCACGCTCCAGCACTTCCCGCACCCGGCCGACGGCGCCTGGACGACGGCGGCCCGCGGCCCGCGGCGCTCACTCACTCGCACCGACGACGGCGGGTACCTGATCGAGGACCGCGAGCAGGCGCGGGTGCTCTACTTCGCGCCCGGCTCCGGTGAACTGCCGCTGACCTGGACCGGCGACCGGCACGGCAACCGGATCGAGTTCGTCCGCGACGAGCGCGGCCTGCCCGCCGAGATCCGGCACAGCGGCGGCTACCGTGTCCGCGTCGAGACCGACGGCGAGCGGATCACCGCGCTGCACTCGGTCGCCGCGGGCGGCGAGGTCGAGCTGGTCCGCTACGGCTACACCGCGGGCCGCCTCACCGACGTCACCAACGCCTCCGGCGCGCCGTTCCGCTACTCCTACGACGCGGCCGGCCGGGTCGTCGCCTGGGCCGACCGCAACGGCGAGTGGTACCGCTACGTCTACGACCACGCCGGCCGCGTGGTGCGCACCGAGGGGTCCGGCGGGTTCCTCACCGGCACCATGGAGTACAGCGACGGCGTCACCTACTCGACCGACTCCCTGGGCCACCGCACGGAGTTCCACCTGAACGCGGCGGGCCAGGTGGTCCGGGAGGTCGACCCGCTCGGCCACGCCACCGCCTTCGAGTGGGACGACGCCGACCGCCTGCTGAGCACGACCGACCCGCTGGGCCGCACCACCCGGTACCGCTACGACGACGATGGCGACCTGGCCGCGGTGATCCGGCCGGACGGCGCGGAGACCACGATCGAGCGCGACGCCGCCGGCCTGCCGGTGACCATGACCGAGGCACCCGGCGTCGTCACGCGCTGGGAGTACGACGAGCGCGGCAACCTGAGCCGCGTGACCGAGCCCGACGGCGCGGTCACCACTTACACCTACGATGCGCGCGGCAACGTCACCGCCGTCACCGACGCGCTCGGCAACACGCTCACCGTGGCCTGCGACGCGAGCGGCCTGCCGGTCGCCGTGACCGACCCGCAGGGCGCCGTGACCCGGTACGACCGCGACCGGTTCGGCCGTGTCGCCGCGATCACCGGCCCGCTCGGCGAGGTGGAGCGCTTCGGGTACACGGTCGACGGCAAGCTCGCCTGGCACCGGCACGCCGACGGCGCGCTCGAACAGTGGGTGTTCGACGGCGAGGGAAACAACCGGGCGCACACCGACGCGACCTCGGCGGTGACCCGCGCCGAAGTCACCCACTTCGACCTGCCTTCGGCCGAGATCCGGCCGGACGGCACCCGCGTCTCCTTCGCCTACGACACCGAAATGCGGCTGACCGCCGTCACCAACGAGCAGGGGCTCGTGTGGCGGTACACCTACGACCCGGCGGGCAACCTGGTGCGGGAGACCGACTTCACCGGCGCCTCGGTCGGCTACCGCTACGACGCCGCGGGGCAGCTGGTCGAGCGGACCGGCCCGGCCGGGCAGACCACCACCTACCGCTACGACGCGGCGGGCAACCTGGCCGAGGAGACCACCGGGGGAGTGACCACCCGGTACACCTACAGCACCACCGGCTGGCTGCTGTCGGCCGAGGACGGCACGAGCCGCGTCACCTTCGAGCGGGACGCGGCGGGCCGGGTCCTCGCCGAGACGGTCAACGGCCGCACGGTCCGCTCGGTCTACGACGCACAGGGCCGCCGCGTCCGCCGGGTCACGCCGTCCGGCGCGGACAGCGTGTGGGAGTACGACGCGACCGACCAGCCGGTCGCGGTGCACGCCGCGGGCCGGGCGCTGCGGTTCACCCACGACCTGGCCGGCCGCGAGGTGCGGCGCGAGTTCGGCGCGGCCGCCCTCACCCAGTCCTGGCTGCCCGGCGGGCTGCTCGGCGCGCAGACCCTCACCGGGCCGGCCGCACCGGCCGGTCACCGAGCCTTCAGCTACCGGCCGGACGGCCTGCTCACCGGGATCGAGGACACGCTGACCGGCCCGCGCGGTTTCGCGCTGGACAACCGCGGCCGCGTGACCGGGGTGCGCACGCCGCGCTGGCACGAGCGGTACGCCTACGACGCCGCGGGCAACGTCACCGAGGCGGTCTGGCCCACCGTGACCGACCAGGACCTGCTCGGACCGCGGGCCGTCGCGGGCACGGTGGTCACCGCCGCCGGCCGCGCCCGGTACGCCCACGACGGGCAGGGCCGGGTCGTGGCGCGCGACCGCGGCGGGCAGGTGTCGCGGTTCTCCTGGGACCCGCGCGGACGGCTGGCGGGTGTGCTGACGCCGGACGGCACGTCCTGGCGCTACACCTACGACGCCCTGGGCAGGCGGATCGCGAAGGAGCACCTCGCCGCGGACGGCGTGCACGTGCTGGAGCGGGTCGACTTCGCGTGGGACGGCCAGGTGCTCGCCGAGCAGGCGGTGTCCACACCGGACGGTGCGCGGGTGACGGTGTGGGACTACGAGCCGGACAGCTTCCGCCCGCTGCTCCAGCGGGATCGGCTGCCCGGCCAGGAGCTGGTCCACGCCGTCGTCACCGACCCCGCCGGCGCGCCCGCCGAGCTCGTCACCGACCAGGGCGGCATCGCGTGGTACGCGCGGACGAGCCTGTTCGGCGCCGTGGTGGAGCGGTCCGCGGGCCCGGTGGACACGCCGCTGCGGTTCCAGGGCCAGTACGCCGACGCCGAAACCGGCCTGCACTACAACTTCTTCCGCTACTACGACCCGGCGCTCGCGCGGTACCTGAGCCCGGACCCGCTCGGGCTCGAAGGCGGGCCGAACCCGCACGCCTACGTCGGCAACCCGCACGCGTTCGCCGACCCGCTCGGGCTCACCCCGCAGAGCTGCTCGGCCGGCGGCACGTCGAAGCAGAGCACGGGCAAGCGCAAGAAGCCCGCGCTGACGGTCAACACGAACGTCCCGGCCGTCCCGGTGACCAAGAACTCGCCCGGCGGAAGCCTGTACCAGCAGCTGTCCCCGGGCGGCAAGTACGGCGCGCAGAAGACGGACAAGCAGGGCAAGCCGAAGTTCAACCGCAAGGGCGAGAAGGTCTACAAGTACAACCGGCGCGAGGCGGCCGGGTACGACAACCCGAGCCACGACCACGGCAACATGCTGCCGCTGTGGAAGGACGCGGCGAAGTCGCCGATCCCGATCGACCCGGTGACCGGCCAGGAGATCAAGGGCAAGCAGCTCAAGGACTGGCTGATGGACCCGAACCGGCGCTTCGACACCAAGGAGCCCGGCGACGCCGGGTACGCCGGGCTGCCGGGCAATGAGATCAAGGGGCACGGCAAGGGCGTCCTCGGGCACGAGCCGTCGGCCAGCACGCACTGGAACCACCACGGCGGCATGCAGAGCACCCGCGCGGACAACCTGGAGCACAACAAGGAGACGAGCACCTACCACGGCATCGAGGACCGCGGCCGCTCCAACGCCAGCGGTTCGTCGGAGGAGCGCTACGAGAGCCCCGGCCCGGACAACGGCGCGAACCGCGCGTTCTGGGACCGGGACGACCCGGGCTTCAAGGACCAGGGCGGGCCTTGGCACTCGTGGCAGAAGATCGCGCCACCGCCGAACGCCGCCGGCCCGGCCGGCCCGGCCGGCCCGTCCACACCGGACAGCCCTGCGTCGCCGGACGGCCCGCCGGCGAAGCGCCCCCGCCGCGACAGCGACGTGAGCATGGCGGACTGACCACTTCCGGCGGTCAGGCACGGCCCGCTGCGCTGGGACCCGGACGGGCGGCCGATCGCCTTCACCGGCACCGCCGTGTGGGAGGTGCGGGACGGCAGGCTCGCACACAGCTGGGTCGAGCGCGCGTCCTGGGAACTGCGCCAGCGTCTGACGGCCTGACCCGCGCGGGTGCCCCGGAGAGCGGGGCACCCGCGGCGGTGTCAGCCCGGCAGCAGCTCGCTCAGCTCCTCGGCCGGGTGGGGCGGCGTGGTCACCGCCGGGTCCGCGGGCGCCTCCACTGTGCGCGGTGCCGGGTTGCGGTTGACCAGCAGGCGGAACACGTCCGGCCGGGAGTAGTGGCCGACCGGGTCGGCGGCGGACTTGGCGATCGCGATCAGCGCGGGGTCGAGGTCGGCGTAGAGGATGCCCTCCTCGGTCTCGGCGAGCGGTTCGGCCAGCGGCGTGCCCTCGGGGCCGAAGATGCGGGCGAAGCCTCCGCCGCGCCGCAGCAGCTGCCGCTTGGCTTCGGTGTCACAGAACAGGTCCTGCGCCGCTTCGCCGATCACCGAGCACGCGACGAGCACGAAGGCCTGGCCCTCGACCGCGTACACCAGGCTCGCGGCGGTGTTCACCTCCGGCCCGAGCGCGGTCGCCGCGCCGCGGTAGACCGAGAAACTCGGCCACGACGCGACGTGGATCTCCTCGCCGAGGCTGTACATCGCGTACTTGGTCAGCGGCTGGAAGTGCTCCCAGCAGTTCAGCCCGCCGATCCGGCCCAGCGGCGTGTCGTGCACCTGCAGGTCGCTGCCGTCGCCCTCGCCGTACACCGAGCGCTCGACGTGGGTGGGCTTGAGCTTGCGGCGCACCGAGATCAGCTCGCCGGTGTCCGAGATGAACGCCTGCGACATGTAGAGGCTGCCGCCGTCGCGCTCGCTGAACCCGAGCACCACGTGCACACCGTGGTCGGCGGCGGCGCGGCGGAGCCGCCGCATCTCGTCGCCGTCGCGGGTCATCGAGTTCGCGGCGTACCGCGGCACGAACGCCATGCCCGCGGCGGGGGAGTCGAGCCAGATCCACCACGGGTAACCCGGGACGAACGTCTCGCCGAACGCCACCAGCTTCGCCCCGCCCCGCGCGGCCTCGCCGATCAGCGCGACCGCCTTTTCCACGCTGCCCGCCAGGTCCAGCCACACCGGCTCCGCCTGCACCGCCGCGACCCGAACCGTGCTCTCCATGACGCCTCCTCCGTGCTTTCCGTTGGTGGAGGGCATCATGCGGCGGGCGGGCGCCCGCCGGACTGTCCGCGCGTGCCGGGGTCACTGACCGCGTGTGCCACCCGGGGTCGTGCCGAACTCGGCGCGGAAGGCGCGGTGGAACCCGGATTCGCTGTCGAAGCCGCAGCGCGCGGCGATGGTGGCGACCGGCCGGTCCGGGTGCGCGCGCAGCATTTCGCGGGCCTGCTCGAGCCGGATCCGGCGGATCTCCCTGGCGACGCTGCCGGGCGCGAACACGCGGTACAGGGTGCGCCGGGAGACGCGGCAGGCCCGCGCGACCATGTCGACGTCCAGCCGGGGATCGGCCAGGTTGCGGCGGATGAACGCGACCGCCCGCTCCCGGACGAGGGCACGCGCCGGCTCGGGCGCGGGCTCGGTGCGGGCCGCGAACGAGGCCGCGGCCGACAGCAGGCCGAGCGCGTGCGGCAGCAGCGGGGTGGCGGTGCCGGCCTTCGCGGCGCCGGCCAGTGAGGTGAAGAACGCGGGCACCACCTGACCCGGCCCGGGGCCGAGCGTGCGGGCGGTGAGGGCGCGGGTGTCGCGCAGGGCCAGCTCCCGCTTGGGCACCTGGACGACCAGCTGGCGGAAGTCGTCGTCGAAGCGCAGCGTGTACGGGCGGGTGCTGTCGTAGAAGGCCATGTCGCCGCCGGTCAGCTCGGCGACGCGGCCGTCCTGCTCGACCCGTCCGCGGCCGCGGAGCTGGATGCTGGCGAGCAGGTACTCGTCGGCGCCGCGGGCGATCAGGCTGCGGGTGCGGCGGACCACCTGCCCACCGGCGACCACAGTGGACAGTTCGAGCGCGCCGACCGGAACGTGCTCGATGCGCCCGGCGAACGGCCCCGCCGTCACCGGGGCGGCCGCCAGCTGGACGAACGTCTCGCAGATCATCTCCCGCCAGTAGGCGAACGCGTCCTGCGCGGGCACCTGCGAGGTGCTCAGCTCCACCCGGGACTGCCGGTCCATCCCGGGATTGTCACCCCGCGCGGGGCTCTTGTCGAGCCCGGCGTGCTTGACGCGAATTAGAACCTGTTCTACCTTCGCCAGGTCGACGTCTGTAGAGGTGAAGGTGGGCAATGATGCGAACCCGTGCGGCCGCGCTGCTCGAACAGCCGGGCAAGTGGCAGATCGTGGACATCGACCTGGACGAGCCGAAGGAGCACGAGGTCCGGGTCCGCTTCGCGGCGGCCGGCCTGTGCCACTCCGACGACCACGCGACCACCGGTGACATGCCGACGCCGCACCTGCCCCTCATCGGCGGGCACGAGGGCGCGGGCGTCGTCGAGGCGGTCGGGCCGGGCGTGCGCAACCTCGCCGCCGGGGACCACGTCGTCGCGCAGTTCGTGCCCTCCTGCGGGCGCTGCGAGGCCTGCTCGTCCGGCCGCGGCAACCTCTGCGACCTCGGCATGTACGCCCTGAGCGGCTGCATGGCCGACGGCACCTACCGCGCCCACCTGGACGGCGCGGACGTCGCCCAGATGACCATGGTCGGCACCTTCGCCCAGCACGCGATCGTGCCCGAGTTCTCCCTCACCAAGATCGACCCGGAGATCCCGTTCCACGTCGCCGCCCTGCTCTCCTGCGGGGTGCCGACCGGCTGGGGATCGGCCGAGTACGGCGCCGAGGTGAAGGCCGGCGACACGGTGATCGTGATGGGCGTGGGCGGCGTCGGCATGAACGCGGTGCAGGGCGCCCGCGCTCGCGGCGCCGCGTATGTCCTCGCGGTCGACCCGGTCGCCTTCAAGCGCGACAAGGCCCTGGAATTCGGCGCCACCCACGCGTTCGCCGACATCGACGAGGCCGCGGACTTCGCCCGGTCGGTCACCAACGGGCAGGGCGCGCACTCCGCCGTCGTCACCGTCGGCATCACCACCGGCGACCACGTCGCGCAGGCGGTCAACGCGATCGGCAAGTTCGGCACCGTCGTGGTCACCGGCATCGGCGACGTCAAGGACGAGGGCCTGCCGATCAACCTGTGGGCGCTGTCGATGATGCAGAAGCGCATCCAGGGCGTCATCTTCGGCATGGGCACCCCGAGCTACGAGATCACCCGGCTGGCCCGCATGTACCAGGCCGGCACGCTCAAGCTCGACGAGCTGATCACCACGACCTACCGGCTGGACGAGGTCAACCAGGCCTACGCCGACATGCACGCCGGGCGCAACATCCGCGGCGTCATCCTGCACGAGAGCTGATCAGCGCGGCGGGCGCAGGCACGCGGCGGCGACGACGCCGGCCGCGACGATGCCCGCCAGCGCCAGCAGGCTGAACCACATCCCGTCGGAGAACGCGGCCCGCGCGGCGTCGGCCACCTGCCGGCCCGCCGGGCCCAGCCGTTCGGCGACCGCCAGCGCCCCGGCGAGCGACCCGTCCGCGGCCTCCCGCGCCACCGCCGGAAGCGCCTCCGTCGCCGGGCGCACCGCCGGGGTGTAGGTCGCCGACAGCACGCTCCCGGCGAGCGCGATCCCCAGCGCCGCACCGATTTCCCGCGTCGCGTCGTTGACCGCCGACGCGACGCCGTACTTGTCCGGCGGCACGTTGTCCAGGATCGCGCTGGTGGCCGCGGGCGCGGTGAGGCCGAGCCCGCCGCCCAGCACGCACACCGCGATCGCCAGTTCCACGTACGAGCTGTCCGGCCCGAGCCGGCCCAGCAGCAGCACCCCGGCGACCACGACGACCAGCCCGAGGCAGGTCAGCGCGCCCAGCCCGATCCGCTGCGCGATGTGCGCCGAAGCCATCGACAGCGGCAGCAGCGACACCGCGATCGGCCACAGCACCAGGCCCGACTCCAGCGGCCCGTAACCCTGCACCAGCTGCAGGTACTGCGCCAGCACGTACAACGCGCCGAACGCCGCGGTGAATTGCGCGGTCACCGACACCGACCCGGTGGCGAAGGCGCGGTTGCGGAACAGCCGCACGTCCAGCAGCGGCGCCGCGTGCCGCGCCTCGAACCATGCGAAGACCGCGCCGAGCGCGACACCGGCCACCAGCGCCACGATCACCTCAGCGTCGGCCCACCCCACGTCCGCCGCCCGCAGGATGCCGAACACCACTGCCCCGATCGCGAGCGCGCCGAGCGCGGCGCCGGCCGAGTCGAACCGGTGGTGCACCCGCTCGCGCGAGGTCGGCACCGTCACGCAGGCCAGCGCCAGCAGCAGGGACAGCACGGCCGGGCCGAGGAACACCGAATGCCACGAGAAGTGCTGCAGCAGCAACCCGGCGATGACCAGCCCGCCGAGACCGCCGAGGCCGGCCACCGCCGCCCAGATGCCGATCGCCCGCCCGCGCCGCTCGGGCGGGAAGCTCGCGTTGATGATCGACAGGGTGGCGGGCATGATCATCGCCGCGCCCAGCCCGGTCAGCGCCCGCGCCGTGATCAGCCAGGCCGGCGACTCGGCGAGCAGGGGAGCGGCGCAGCCTGCCGCGAACACCGCCAGCCCGATGACCAGCACGCCGCGACGGCCGTAGCGGTCGCCCAGCGCGCCCATCGGCAGCACCAGCGCGGCCAGCACCAGCGTGTAGACGTCCACGATCCAGGTCTGCTGCGCCTGCGTGACACCGGTGTCCGCGGCCAGCGCGGGCAGCGCGGTGTTGACGATCGTGACCATGGCGATCACCAGGCCGACCGCCGAGCACATCACGCCCACGGTCCAGGCGCGGCGCGCTGCCGAAGACGACGAGAGCCCGGACCGTGCGACGACGCGCATGCCACCTCGTTCCGACAGGAAACGAAACCGTCGGTATCGTAGCAGTACTGGCAGTTCTGAAAACAGGTCTGGGAGAATCCGGCCGTGACGACGCAGCAGGTGCCGGGCCGCCGTGATCCGCGGCTGGACCGGTCGCGCTCGGCGATCCTGTCCGCGGCCGTCGCCCTGCTGTCCGAGGGCGGCGTCCGGGCGGTGACGATCGAGGCCGTCACCTCGCGCAGCGGTGTCGCCCGGTCCACGCTGTACCGGCACTTCCCGAACAACACCGAACTGCTGGCGGCGGCCTTCCGCGAACTGCTGCCACCGCTGGACCCGCCCGCCGGCGGCACGCCGCGCGAGCGCCTGCTGCGCCTGGTGCGGGCGCAGGCCGGGCAGATCGAGGGCGCCCCGGCGATGGCCGCGCTGGTGTGGATGGCCGCGATCGGCCTGGACAGTGGGGGCGCGCCCGACGAGGGCGAGCGCGGCAGGCTCGCCGCGCTGCGCGAGCACGTCGTGGACACTTACCGCCGTCCGTTCGACGCGGTTCTCGCCGACTGCCTGCCCGGCGAGGAGGACGTCGACTTCGCGGCCGCCCGGCTCGTCGGCCCGCTGCTGTTCAACGCCCTGATCCTGCGGCGCCCCAGCGACGCGGCCTTCTGCGCGCGCCTGGTGGACGACTTCCTGGCCCGTGCCTGACCGGCGGAGCTGATGTCCGCGCTGCGCCGGGCGTGGCGCAGCGCGGACCGAGTCACTTCGACTGCGGCAGCGTGACCTTGCCCTTGCGTCCCCGCGCGGACGGCGGCGGCACGACCGGGCCGATGTCGCCGTCGGGGGCTTCGTCCAGGTCGACGATCACCGGGGCGTGGTCGCTCGGCCCGGTGCCCTTGCGGGCGTGCCGGTCGACCCACGCCGCCGCCACCCGCCCGGCCACCGGGGCCGAGGCCAGCACCAGGTCGATGCGCATGCCGAGGTCCTGGTGGAACATGCCGGCCCGGTAGTCCCAGTAGGTGAAGACCCGCTCGCGCGGCCAGCGGTCCCGGACCACGTCCCGCAGGCCCAGGCCGGTCAGCGCGGCCAGCGCGGCGCGCTCGGGTGGCGTGACGTGGGTGTGGCCCTCGTAGGCCGCCGGGTCGAACACGTCGGCGTCGGCGGGCGCGATGTTCATGTCGCCGCACAGCATCGCGGCTTCCGGTCCGTCCGCGACGACCTCCCGCAACGCCGCCAGCCACGCCAGCTTGTACTGGTAGTGGTCGGAGCCGGGGGTGCGGCCGTTGGGCACGTACAGCGAGTGGATCCGGACGCCGCCGCAGGTCGCGGCCACCGCGCGCGCCTCGGGGTGCGGGAAGCCCGGCGCGCCGGCCAGGCCGGTGACGACGTCGTCGAGGCCCACCCGGGACAGGATCGCGACGCCGTTCCAGCGCGGCTCACCGGCCAGTGCGGTCTCGTAGCCGCGGTTCGCGAGCTCGTCGCCGAGCAGGTCGCGGAAGGCGTCGTCGGCCAGTTTGGTCTCCTGCAGGCACACGACGTCCGGCTGCCGCTGGTCCAGCCACGGCAGCAGCCTCGGCACCCGCTGCTTCACGGAGTTCACGTTCCAGGTCGCCACACGCACGCCGCCCACGCTAGTGCGGATGCGCCCGCGGCGCCGCCCTCGGCTCAGCCGTCGACGAGCAGGCCGCGCAGCGGGCCCTGCAGCCGTTCCGCGCGGCGGGACACCCCGGGCAGCAGCACCAGCCGGTGGGTTCGCGGCTCGCCGCGGCGTTCGCGCTCGGCCTGCTCTTCGGCGATCGGGCGCCACAGGTTGTCGATGACGTCGGCGGGGTCGGCGTCCAGGTCCGCGGCCGGCCGTCTCAGGTGCTCGGCCCACAGGCGCAGCCGGGTGGCGCGGATCAGGTCGCGGTCGTCGGTCGCGACGTTGACCTCGGTGTCGTTGAACAGCGAGTGCTCGTTGAGGTTCGCCGAGCCGATCGTCATCCACTCGTCGTCCACGATGCCGAGCTTCGCGTGCACGTACACCGGCGCCGACGACTCGCCGTCGTGGCTGCTGATCGTGGTGGCCAGCAGGCGGTGGCTGCCGTCGTCGGCGTCCAGGAGCCGGCCCAGCTGGCCGCGCGTGGTGTCCGCGCCGTTGCTCGGTTTGCGTGGCAGCAGCAGCACCACGCGGAACTTCTCGTCCGGCGGGTCGCACAGCTTGTCGATCAGGACCTCCGCGATCTCCGGCGACCACAGGAACTGGTTCTCCAGGTACACCAGCCGTCGCGCCGAGCGCAGCGCGCGCAGGTAGGCGTCGAGGATCGTGAACTCGCCCTGCGGCGCGAAGGCGTAGGTCTTGTCTGGGACCGTGCGCAGCAGTTGCACGTTGCTGGTGCCCGCCGGTTCTGGCGTCGCGGGCTTGGGCAGCTCCTCGCCGGCCACCTCGGTCCAGCGCCGCCGGAAGTGCTCCGCGACGTCGGCGACGACCGGCCCGTGCAGCCGGGTCATCAGGTCGTGCCAGCCGATCGGCCGGTCCGGCGGGTGCTCGCGGCTGTCGTGGCGGTCGCCTTCCAGCGCCGTGAAGTCCACCCCGCCCACGAAGGCGACCTCGTCGTCGACGACGACCAGTTTCTCGTGGTGGCAGTGCATCGTCCGTTCGCGGGCGTCCAGGACGCACCGGACGGCGGTGTTCTCGGTGAACTTCCGCTGCTCCGCCCGGACCATCCCGCGGGTGGGCTGGAAGGCGGGCACCGGCGGGCCTGCCCACACGAGCAGGCGCACGTCCACGCCGCGCTGGGCGGTCGAGGCGAGGAGGTCGCGCAGGGTCGGCGCGTCCGGTTCGCGGGTCAGCCGGAAGTCCGGGCTGGCGTGCCAGTTGGCGATGTGCACGTGGGACTTCGCGCCGCGGATGGCGGCCGCGATGGCGGGCAGCGCTTCTTCGCCGTCGACGAGCACCTCCAGGCGGTTGCCGTGCCGGGTGACGGCCCGCCCGCCGAAGCGGTCCTCGGTCCCGGTGGGTTCGAGGACCTCGCCCCAGCCGAGCCTGCGCAGGCGGCGTTCGTGGTGGGCGCAGAGCGCGTGCTCCAGCCCGTCGCCGAGGCGTTCGTCCACCTTGTCCAGGAGTGAGCGGAACGTCGTCATACTCCAATGTCACTACAGATCGGGCGGGTTCGCCGGGCAAGATTGGCGGATGAACCGGCAACGGGAGGCGCTGCGCAGTTGGGAAGAAACGTGGTCCGTGGCGTTCGCGGCCCGCGGCCACCGGGTGGTGATCGAGGTCGAACCCGCGGTGGAGCCGCCCCCGAGCGCGCTGTGGCACTGGTGGATCACCTTCCGCGCGGGCGACGCGGAACTCGACGCGATCGCGGCGCCCCAGCCGGAGGCGCTGGCCTTCGAGGACGAGCAGGGCCGATTCGAGGAGGTGGTCCCGCTGGGCGCGGTGGCGGACCACGTGCTCCGGCGGTTGGCCGGTGATGTCGGATAGTGGGGGCGCACCTGGCTGGGCCGAGGCGATCGCCGGTGCCGTCGGGTGGCGCACCGCGTCGGGAACGTGGCAGCGGTTTTGTGTGGAGGTGGTCCCGCTCGGCGAGGTGGCGGACCAGGTGCTCCGGCGGCTGGCCATGATGTCGGGTAGCGGGGGCGGACCCCGTTGGGCTGAGGCGATCGCCCGGCGCCGTCGGGTGGCGCACCGGTCGTTCTTGTCTCAGTGAGTGACGAGGGATGGACTTCCCGCCCGCGCGCGGAGGTCGATCGCCGCGCAAGTCAGGCCTCTCGGTCCCGGTGCACCGCGAGCTGCATTTCGTCACAAGCCGCTGGGAGCCTGTCAAGCCTTCCGGCTCAAGGAGATGAACTTCACGGCTCATACCTAGCGCTCGTTCAGCCGCGTTATCGTCGGCTCTCTCAGGACACCGGAAGGGACTGACGCAATGGTGCGCACGCGGTTCTGCGACGTCTTCGGGGTGGAGTACCCGATCGTGCAGGGCGGGATGCAGTGGGTGGGCCGCGCGGAGCTGACCTCGGCCGTCGCCAACGCGGGCGGCCTCGGGTTCCTCACCGCGCTCACCCAGCCGACTCCGGAGGACCTCGCGAAGGAGATCGCGCGCTGCCGGGAGCTGACCGACAAGCCGTTCGGCGTCAACCTGACCATCCTGCCCTCGATCAACCCGCCGCCGTACGCCGAGTACCGCGACGTGATCGTCGAGTCCGGGGTCCCGGTGGTGGAGACCGCGGGCTTCAACCCGGCCGAGCACCTGCCCGCCTTCCGCGCGGGCGGGGTCAAGGTGCTGCACAAGTGCACCAGCGTCCGCCACGCCGTGAAGGCCCAGGAGCTGGGCGTGGACGGCATCTCCATCGACGGCTTCGAGTGCGCCGGCCACCCCGGTGAGGACGACATCCCCGGCCTGGTGCTGATCCCGGCCGCCGCGGAGAAGATCACCATCCCGATGATCGCCTCGGGCGGGTTCGGCGACGCGCGCGGGCTGGTGGCGGCGCTGGCGCTGGGCGCGGACGGCATCAACATGGGCACCCGCTTCCTCGCCACCGCCGAAGCCCCGGTCCACGACAACGTCAAGGCGCAGCTGGTCGCCGCCACCGAGCGGGACACCGAGCTGATCTTCCGCCCGCTGCGCAACACCGCCCGCGTGGCGAGCAACTCCGTCTCCCGCGAGGTGGTCGGCATCCTGGACCGGGGCGGGAAGTTCGAGGACGTGCGCGACCTGGTCGCCGGCGCCCGCGGCCGCAAGGTCTTCGAAGACGGCGACCTCGAACTGGGCATCTGGTCGGCGGGCATGGTGCAGGGCATCATCAACGACGTGCCCACCGTCGCCGAGCTGATCGAGCGCATCGTCACCGAGGCGCGCGAGCTCATCGCCGGCCGGCTGGCGGGGGTGCTGCGCTAGGCAGGGCGCGCCCGGCCTCGCCGAACACTTCCCGCATCCAGCGGTGCTCCGGGTCGTCCTCGTGCGCCGGGTGCCACCACAGCGCCTCCACGAGCGGCACGGGCTCGAACGGGCACGGCAGGACCCGCACACCGTCCAAACCGGACAGCCGCGCCGCGAGGTGGCCCTGGATCAGCCCGATCCGGTCCGTGCCCGCGACCAGGTGGGGGAGCGCGAGGAAGCTCTCCACGACGGCGGTCACCCGCGGTTCGATCCCGAGCGCCTGCAGCTGCCGCGCGACGGTGGTGAACGCGGTCGCGGACAGGTAGGTGAACACCCACGGCAGCTTTCGCAGGTCGTCCATCGTCAGGGCGTCGCCGACCTGCTCGTTCGCCGTCGCCACGACACAGCACCAGGTGTCGGAGAACAGGTCCAGGTGCGGGACGCCGTGCAGGAACCCGTGCGGCAACAGCACCGCGTCGGCCCCGCGCAGGCTCTCCGGCGCCTGCTCGACGACCGGCGGTGAGGCGGGCTCGAACCGCAGGCGCATCCCCGGCGCGCGCTCGTCGAGGATCGCGCCGACCGCGCCGCCCAGCACGGCCATCACGTAGTCCGACCCGAGGATCCGGAACTCCCGGTCCGAGGTCGCCGGGTCGAACCCCGGGTGGCGGCTGAACGCCTGCCGGACCCCGGTCAGCGCCGCCTCCGCGCGCGGTCGCAGCTGCGCGGCCAGCGGTGTCAGCTCGTAGGCGTTGCCCTTTCGGACCAGCAGCTGGTCGCCGAAGTGCCGCCGCAACCGCGCCAGCGACGAGCTCAGCGCGGGCTGGCTGAGCCCGAGCCGGGCGGCGGCGCGCGTGACGCTCTTCTCCCGCAACAACATGTCGAGGGGGACGAGCAGGTTCAGGTCCAGGTTCGTGAGGTTCATCGTCTCCCTCTTCGCTCGCCGTTGACCCGGGGACGCGGAGCAGTCTACGCTAAAAATCCGAATCAAGATTCTGAATTTATTTTGACCGACCACTGGAGGTCGCCGTGCACTTCTCCGCGTTCCTGACCACCCGGTCCGCAGGCCCGGCGGACGACCGGCCCGTCATCGAGGCGATGGTCGACCACGCGGTGGAGGCCGAACGGCTCGGTTTCGACGCCGTCTTCCTGCCCGACCACCACTTCACCGGCTACGCGCCACCGGCCAGCGACCCGGTGGTGTTCGCCGCCTACCTCGCCGCGAAGCTGCCCCGGCTGCACTTCGGGTTCTCCGTGCAGACCATCCCGCTGCACCACCCGGTGCGCTTCGCCGAGCGGCTCAACCTCATCGACCAGCTCACCGACGGCAAGGTCCTCGTCGGCACCGGCAGCGGGACCACACCCGAGGAGATGATCGGCCTCGGCATCAACTACAAGGACACCGCGCGGCTGTCGGTGTCCAATCTGGAGATCGTGGAACGCCTGTGGGCCAAGAAGATCTCCGACCCGCCGGTCGAGTTCGACAACGGGCACTACCGCGGTTCGGTCGTCTCGCGGATCGTGCCCGCGCCCTACTCCGCGGACGGCCCGCAGCTGATGTCGGTCGCCGCCCGCCCGTCGAGCACGCAGCGCGCCGCGGACAAGGCCCAGCCCGCGTTCATCCTCGCCTTCACCCCGCCGACCATCGACGACGGCCGTCCGCTGGAGCACCTGCGCCGCTACTTCCAGGCCTACCGCGAAGCCCTCGAAGCGGCCGGGCACGACGAGGCCCGCGTCGCCCGCGCGCTGGAGTGGACCACGCACACCTACCAGCACGTGCACCTCGCCGAGACCGACGAGCAGGCCGAGGAGGAGCTGCAGCTGCTGATGGAGCAGTACCAGGAGGCGATCGAGCGCGAGCACGTCGCGAACGCGGCCGCCGAGCGGATCACCGGCGTGGCGCTGCCCCCGCCGCCGGACGCCCGCAAGCCCGGCTACCAGCGGACCTGGTGCCTGTGGGGCAGCCCGGAGACCGTCACCGAGCACCTGCGCGAGATTCAGGGCATCGGGATCGGCAACGTGCTGGGCGGTTTCCTCGGCGGCCCGCTGACCCCGGAGCGCGTCGCGTTCGGCCGGCGGTCCATGGAGCTGTTCGCCACGCGCGTCATGCCCCGCTTCCGGGCCGCGGCGTGACCGGCGCGCTGGACACGGCGCGCAAGGCGGCGTTGACGGCGGGGGAGACCGGGTACCGCACCCCGGCCGAACCCGCCGCCGGGCTGCGTCCGGTCCACCTGGTCGACGGCCCGCTCGGCCTGGTCAGCCCGACCTTCGACGAGCGGGAGACGTCGCTGCTGCTGCCCAGCGGCATCGCGCTGGGCGCGACCTGGGACCCGGACGTGGTGCGCGCGGTCGCGGCGGCGGAGGGCTCGGAGGCCCGCCGCCGCGGCTTCGACGCCGTGTACGCGCCCAACCTCAACCTGGCGCGCACCGGGCTGTCCGGTCGGACGTTCGAGATGCTGTCGGAGGACCCGCTGCTGGCCGGGATGCTCGGCGCGGCCTTCGTCGAAGGCTTGCAGGGACAGGGCGTCGCCGCGGTGCCGAAGCACCTGGTGTGCAACGACACCGAGACCGAACGGCAGCGGATGAGCGCCGACGTCGACGACACCGCCCTGCGCGAGGTGTACCTGCGGCCCTTCGAGCACGCGGTGTGCGCCGGCGCGTGGGCGTTGATGACCGCCTACAACCGCCTGAACGGCAAGCCCTGCGCCGCGCACGCGGAACTGCTGGCGATCGTGAAGGAGGAGTGGGGTTTCGACGGGCTCATGGTGTCCGACTACTTCGCCCTGCACGAGACCCTCGGCCCCGCGCTCGCCGGGCTCGACCTGGAGATGCCGGGCCCCGCGATCCACTTCGGCGGGCGCTTGGCCGAGGCGGTGGAGCGCGGGGAGGTGCCGCGGGAACGGCTCGACGACGCCGTGACGCGGCTGCTGCGGCTGGCCGGCCGGGTGGGCGCGCTGGAGGGTAGCAGCCGCCAGGTCACCGCGCCCGTCGTACCGCCGGAGCACGCTCACCAGGTGCTGACCGACGCGGCCGTGGCGTCGTTCGTGTTGTGCCGCAACGACGGTGTGCTTCCGCTGGAGCCGGGCGTCCGGCTGGCGGTGATCGGGCCGAACGCGGACCGGCCCTGCTACCAGGGCGCGACCTTCGGCCGGATCCGGCCCGAGGGCGGCGCCACCACACCGCTCGATGCGCTGCGCAAGCGCTTTCCTGGTGCGGTGATGCACGAACGCGGAGTGGACAGCGTCCCGGCGGCGACGCTGGGCGCCTTTGAGGTGTCCACTCCGGACGGGCGGCCGGGTGTGCTGCTGGAGCACTTCCGCGGTGGTGACCTGGTGCTGTCCGAGGTGCGTGGTGACAGCGCTTTCATCTGGTTCGGCGAGGTGCCCGGCGCGGGGCCGACGACCGAGCCGGGAGTGCTGCGGCTGACCGCCGTGTTCAGGCCTGAGGTCGGGGGGCGGTGGACGTTCGGCGCGGGCGGTTCGGGTGCCGCTGTGTTAGCTGTCGACGGTGTGGTCCTGGCTTCGCGGCCGGCTCCCGCGCCGGGCGACGTGATGGGGCAGGTCGCGCGGGCGGAGACCACCGGCGCCGGGATCGAGCTGCGCGCCGGGGAGCCGGTGACCGTGGTCGCCGAGATGACGTCGGCGGGCAGCCGGGTGCAGGCGCTGACGGTGTCGTGCACCCCGCCGCCGGAACCGGGGGCGCTGGCCCGTGCGCGGCAGGCGGCGGCGGAGGCCGATGCGGTGGTGCTCGTGGTCGGGGACGAGCTGGAGACTTCGCGCGAGAGCCGGGATCTGGCGACCTCGGCGCTGCCGGAGGCGCAGCAGGAGCTGATCCGCGAGGTGGGCCTCGTCAATCCGCGGACCGTGGTGGTCCTCAACGCCGGACGGCCGGTCGACGCGCCGTGGGCCGGCGACGTCGGCGCGGTGCTGCAGGGCTGGTTCGGCGGGCAGGGGTTCGGCGACGCGCTGGCGAGGGTCCTCGCGGGCGACGACGAACCCGGCGGCCGGATGCCGGTCACGGTCCCGCTGCGCGACGAGGACCGGTCCACGCACGGCGAGACGCTGGACGCGGACCTGCGCCGCGACTACCGCGCCGCGGAGCCCACCGGATACCGGCACCTGGCCCGAACCGGGAGGCGGGCGCGGTTCGCGTTCGGCTCGGGGCTCGGCTACACGACGTTCCGCTTCGGCCCAGCCCGGGTGGACGGCGACCTGGTGCGGCTGGACGTGACCAACACCGGCCAGCGCCGCGGCCGCGAGGTGGTGCAGGTCTACGTGCGCGCGCCGGGCGAGGTGGATGCGCGGCTGGCGGGCTTCGCCGGGGTGTGGTTGGAGCCGGGGGAGACGGCCGGGGTGGCGGTTGCGCTCGGGGAGCGGGTGTGGCAGCGGTGGTGCGGTGGCGGGTGGGTGGTGCCGCCGGGTGGGCATGAGGTGCTCGTGGGCCGCTCGGTGGAGGAGATCAGGCAGACGCTGACGCGGGAGTGGTGACGCAGGTGGTGGGGAAGCCGCCCCCACCACCTGCCGGTCAGCCGCCGAAGCATCGAGGGCACAATCGCTCGGCCATGGGCATGGGGGGCTGGCCTTTGCGCACGGGTTGCACCGCCACATTGCCAAGAGCAAGCCGAAGCTCGCCGCTTCCACCGCGGCGCCGCACCGGTGGATTGCGATGGGACTCGCTCCGGCCGGTCAGCCGCCGTCGACAGCAGATCCCTCGGCCCTGCGCAGGGCCGGCACGTTCGCCCACGGGGCGCACCAGTGCATCGCCGAGAAGCGGGCCGCCTCCACGGTGGGCGGCGCAGTGGTGGAATCCGCGGCGGAACTCGCGGTCGGCCTCGCTCCGGGGTCAGCCGCCGAAGCATCGACGGCACAATCGCTCGGCCATGCGCATTGGCTGCTGGGCCGGCCGGTCAGCCGCCGAAGTTCATGTTCACGTCGCTGACGAACCAGGCCGCTCCCAGCTGCCGCAGCGCGAGGTTGAGCTGGAACGACCCGCCGCCGGTGGCGCCGATCAGCTGCAGGTCCCGCAGCGAGTGCCCGTTCACGTGCACGTCCGTGTCCGGCACCAGCGCGGTCTGGCCCTGCGGCGTGATGTCGGCGACCGTGACTTGCGCGGGCAGCGTCACGACGTCCTTCCGCCACGCCTCGCGCAGGCCGTCGAGCGTCGAGCCGGCCTGGGTGCACATCTCCGGGCTCACCCGCTGCGGCGGTTCCGTGCCCTCGTCGACCATCAGCTCGCACGCCGCGTCGTACCGGTTCTCCAGCACCGCCGACACCCAGGCCGCGGTGGCGGCGGCCGGCGTCGTGGCGGCCACCTCCGCCTCCACCGAAGGCTTGGCTGCCGCCGGCGGGACGATCTGCGCCTGACCGCCGTCGCCGCACGCCGTCAGGCCGAAGACCAGCGCGACTCCCGCCGCGACACCGAGCACCCTGCGCACGCCCGGCCCGCGGCCGGTTCTGTCATACCTGGAAATGGGACTTCTCCGCTCGAACTCCGGTTGGGGGAGCCGAACGATACCGAGCCCCGAACCCGGTCCTTTGTGGACCAGCGCGGGTGGCGCGGGCGGCGCAAGTGGTGCGGCCGGATGGCGCAACGGCCACCCGGCCGCACCACGTCAGAGCGCGGCGGCGATCTCCGTGATCGCCCGCAGCGAGTCCGCCGAACCGGTCGTCGGCACGTACTCCAGCCCGAACGGTCCCGCGTAACCCAGCTGCCGCAGCTCCCGCAGCCGCGCGGCCCAGTCGACGGTGCCGCTGCCCGGCTCGCCGCGGTCCGGCAGGTCCGCGATCTGCACGTGCGACACAATCTCGATCGCGCCGTCCAGTTCCCGCGCGGGCGTCTCGCCCATCTGCAGCGAGTGGTAGGCGTCGTAGAGCAGGGCCAGCCCGGGCGAGCCGACCGCGCGCACCGCGGCGACGCACTCGGCCGTGGTGTCGAACAGGGTGCCCGGGTGGTCGACGCGGGTGTTCAGGTTCTCCAGCACGATCGTCACGCCGTGCTCGGCCGCGACGTCCGCGCCCGCCTTCAGCGCCTCGACGACGATGCCGTGCTGCACGGCCCGCTTCCGGTACGGCAGGCCGACCCCGGAGCCGGTCACGATCCGGGTGCAGCCCAGGCGGTTCGCCACCTCCGCGGCGGCGCGGACGTGACCGACGAACGCCTCGTGCGTCCCGGGGTCGGCGAGGGTGAGCCGTCCCTCGACGAGCATCGTGTGCAGCGTGGTGCCGGTGTCGGAGAGCGCTTTCTCCACGCGGTCGAGGTCCTTGTCGCTGTGCGACCAGATCTCCACCACGCCGAAGCCGTGGTCGGCCGCGGCGCGGATGCGGTCGCCGATGTCGTCGCCGGTCTCCCGGAACAGCAGTTCGACGTTGACGGACAGGGGCAGTGACACGGGATCTCCCTCGATCAGCGGTTGGGGTCGAACAGGCGGCGGGCGTACCAGCCGTTGAGCATGGCGCTCCGTGCCGGGTTGGGCGTCTGCTCGCTCTCGAACACCGCCCAGCCGGACCAGTCGCGCAGCAGGGCGGCGACGGCGGGGAAGTCGACCAGCCCGCCGCGCGTGCCGCATTCGTAGAACCAGCGGTCGATCTCCCGCGCGCCGCCTTCGGCGAGCATGCTCGCCGCGGCGTGCGGGGCCAGCCGCTCACCGGCTTCGTCGACGTAGCGGGTGTCCTTGAGGTGCAGGTGGTCCACGCGGTCGAGGTTGCCGGACAGCACGTGCACCGGGTCGAGGCCGGCGACGGTGAGTTCGGCGGTGTCCACGGTCAGGCCCACCAGGTCGGGGTCGGTGCCGTCCAGCAGCTCCGCCAGGACCTTCTCGTCGGCCGCCGCGGACAGGCAGTCCACGTGCAGCGACACCCGGACGCCGGACTTCGCCGCCATCGCGCCGACCGCGTTCCACCCGTCCGCCGCGTCGCCGAGACGCCCGTCGGTCAGCGCGCCGTGCTCCGGCAGCGCCCGCACCACCAGCCGGTCGGCCCCGGCCTCCGCGAGGAACTCTGCGAACGGCCGCAGCGACTCCACGATTGCGGCGTGCTGACCGGTGTCCAGAATGGACCGGCCGCGGCTGAGCTCCTCGTCCACCGGCTCACCGGGATCGACGTAGTACGAGCACACCCGCAGGCCGATCTCCCGCACGAGGTCGAGGAAGGCGGTGGTGGAACCGTAGGTCGCCGCGATGGAGGAGGGGCGGCCCAGCGGGTCCCACCGGCCGGTGCCCGCCCGCAGTTCCACACCGGTGAAGCCGCACGCGGCGATCACCTTCAGCGCGCGCCGGTGCTGTTCGGGGCGGGTGAAGTCGTCGAAGTTGGGTTTCCACTGATTGATGGCGTAGCCGAGGCGGATGGTCATGCGCAGATCTCCGAGAGGACGTTGCGGGCGTACCACATGGACAGGGCGGTGGCCTCGGCGTAGTCGCCACCGATGTTGGCCTTGTCGTGCTCGACGGTGATCCAGCCGGTGTAGCCGGTGTCGCGGATCGCCCGCATCAGGCGCGGGAAGTCGACCAGCCCGCCCTCGGTGCCCATCTCGTGGAACCAGCGGTCGGTCTGCGGCGCCATCAGCTCGGCGTCCGGGCTGTGCCGGTACGCCTCGGTGGTGTCGACCTGGCGGGTGTCCTTGAAGTGGAATCCGGAGCAGCGCTCGTGCAGGTCCAGGAACAACGCGACCGGGTCGAGCCCGGCGATGCAGTGCTGCGCGGTGTCGCAGAAGAAGCTCACGTACCGCGGGTCCGACCAGTCGTAGAACTTGCGGATGTCGGACTCGGTGCGGATCGCGCAGAAGAACTCGTGGTGCGCGGTCGTCCGCACGCCGAACTCGGTCAGCGTCATCTCGCCGACGCGGCTCCAGCACTCCGCCGCGGCCTTGATCTTGTCGTCGGTGACCGGCGCGGCCGCGGTGTAGAGGCTCGCCGGCATCACGATGAGGTTCTCGATCTCCAGCGCCTGCCACATCCCCAGCATCCGGCGCGTGCTCTCGACGATCTCGTCGTGGGTTTCGCGGACGTGCGGATCGGCCAGGCGCGGGTCGTACATGATGCCGCGGAACAGGTTCACGATCTTGTCGATGCCGTGGTCGCGCAGGTAGTCCTGGTAGTTCGCGACCGAGCCGAACATGCCGCTCAGCGCGAAGACCTGGAAGTCGAACATGTCCAGGCCCTCGAACCCGACCGCGCTGATCTGCTTGACGAAGTCGTCCATGTGGCGGCGGGCGGTGTACTGCGTCACGGGCCCGCGCGGGCTGTCGGCCCGCCAGTGGTCCATGTAGCTCCATCGGAGCGCGGTCATCGTCGATCAACTCCAGAAGGTCGGGACTGCCATTGAAACATAATCAGGATTTTGATTCTAGTAATCGTCGCGGGAGGGCGAGGGCGCACAGCAGGCCGGCGGCGAAGCATGCCGCGGTGGTGGTGAAGACCGGCGCGTACGAACCGCCTGCCGCCCGGGCGACCAGGGCGCCGAGCACGGCGGCGCCGACGGTGACCCCGGTTTCCCGCACGAAGGCCAGTCCGGCCGTGACCGCGCCGACCACCCGCGGGCCGCCCGCGTCCTGCGCCACCACGACGACGATCTGCATGAACAGCCCGGTGCCCAGGCCCAGCAGCGCGAGCAGGGCGGCGACGATTGGCAGCGGCGCCGCGCTGGTGCTCGCCAGTGCCGCGGCCGCGCCGCCGGACAACGCGCACCCCGCGACGGGGAACGGGCGCCACGCGCCCCAGCGGCGCACGGCGAACCCGGAGGCGTTGACCCCGGCGACGATCCCGGCGGTGACCGGCAACAGCAGGAGTCCCGAGGTGGTCGCCGAGGTGCGGTACACCTCCTGCACCCATGTCGGCACGTAGGCCAGCACGCCGAACAGGCCGATCCCGCCGGCCAGCGCCAGAACGCAGCACAACCACACGGTGCGGTCTCGCAAGAGCGCCACCGGGAGGACCGGGTTCGCGGCCCGCCGCTCCCAGCCGAGAGCTGCTGCGCCGGCTAGTGCGGTGAGCGCCGCTCCCGTTGTGGTGGCCGCGTTCCAGCCGGTTTCGGCGGCCGCCGTGGTGACCAGGACGAGCCCGGTGGCCGCAGTGGCGAGCAGGACCGCGCCGAGCGTGTCGAACCGCGCCCGCCCGGCGTGGCCGCGGCCGGCCGGGACGGCGGTCCGGACGAGCACGGCCGCCGCGGCCCCGAGCGGCAGGTTGAGCCAGAAGACCCAGCGCCAGGACGTGACGTCGGTGAGCCAGCCGCCGAGCAGGGGACCGGCGACCGTGGCGATCGCGTACACGGCGCCAAGCGGCCCGAGGAACGCGGCGCGCTCGCGGGCGGGCAGGGCGCCGGCCACCACGGCCTGCGGCAGCACGAGCAGGCCGGCGCCGCCGAGGCCCTGCGCCAGCCGTGCGGCGGCCAGGAAGCCGACGTCGCCGGCGAACCCGCAGGCGGCGGACGCGGCCACGAACGCCGCGATCGAGAGGGCCAGCACCCGGCGGTGGCCGAAGCGGTCGCCGAGCGCGCCGGCGGCCGGCATCGCGGCGGTCAGCGCCAGCGCGTACGCGGTGACGACCCACGAGACGCGCGAGGGCGCACCCAGTTCGGCGACGATCGCGGGCAACGCGGTCGCGACGATCGTCTGGTCGAGCGCGCCGAGCGCCGTGACGAGCACGAGGCAGCCGAACAACGCGCGACGCCTGGTGCGGGGTGGGGCGAGGGGCACGGGACTCCCTGGGATGGCTGGATGCGGTGAGGTGGGTGGGGCGTGGGGTGGGGGTGCGGCGCCGGGCAGACGGGCGGCGGGTGATCTCCGCGTGGCGCCCGCCGTGGGGTGGGGGCACCGCGTCCCGCGGACGCGCGGCGGGGCGCGACCTCCGCGAGGTGCCCGGTGGGCACGGAGGAGGCCTTGGGTGGCGGGGTGCGGCGAGGTGGGTGACCGATGTGAGGTGGGGGCACGGGAAAGCCCTCGGGCGGCGGGTGGGTGCGGCGAGGTGGGTGTACGGCGCTTGGTGCCCGTCGTGGGGTGGCGGCACGGCACGGCGCCGCGCCGCTGCGCGGCGGGCGGCGCCCTCCGGTGGCCGGGTGCGGCGAGGCGGCTGAACAGCACCCGGAGCGGGGCGAGAGACACGGACGACTCCCTGGCAGCGACGGCGGCGACCGGGCGCGGGGAGGGGTCGGCTCCCCGACGGGCGGCTCGCGGGCGCACCCCGCCGTCGCCGGGATTATGCACCACCGGCACCGCGGCCCAGCTGGCTCAACGGGACATTTCCGCAGGTCAAGCGCGCGACATCGCTTCCGTGGATAAGCAGAATCCGAACTATGAATTTCCTTTACCATGGGGTCGTGCCGCATCGTGGTCAGGGTCTTCCCCGGCGCCACGACGGCGCCGTGTGCGCAAAGGAGCGGCACTGTGGACATCACCAGCGACGTCACCCCGCGGGTGACGCCCGGACACGCGGTCCGGCTCGGATGGCGGGAGAAGCTCGGCTACGGCGCGGGCGACCTCGCCTCGAACCTCTCCTGGAACCTGGTCGGCGGCTTCCTGCTCTACTACTACACCGACGTGGCCGTGGTGCCGGTCGCCGCGCTCGGCACCCTGTTCCTCGTCGCCCGCCTGCTGGACGCGATCATCGACCCGGCGATCGGCGTGCTGGTCGACCGCACGCGCTCGCGCTGGGGCAAGGCGCGGCCCTACCTGATCTTCGCGTCGATCCCGTTCGGCGTGCTCGGCGTGCTCACCTTCACGGTCCCGGACATCGGCGACACCGGGAAGCTGATCTACGCCTTCCTCACCTACCTGACGCTGGGCCTGCTGTTCTCGCTGGTCAACGTCCCGTACAGCTCGCTGCTGCCGATGATGACGCGGGACTCGCAGGAACGCATGCAGATGGGCGGGCTGCGCGCGATCGGCAGCTCGGTCGGGTCGATCATCGTCACCGCGGGCACCACGCCGTTCGTGGCCCTGCTCGGCGGCGGGAACGAGCAACGCGGCTGGACGATCGCGACGCTGATCTTCAGCGTGCTGTCCGTCGGGTTCTTCGTGTTCACCTTCGTGGCCTGCAAGGAGCGCTACGCCCTGCCCCCGGAGACCGACGCGCTCCGCCCCGGCGCGGCGCTGCGGACGTTGTGGGGCAACAAGGTCTGGAAGATCACCTTCGTCTACGGCGTGCTCAACTTCGTGCGCCTGGGCATGGTGCTCGCGGTGACCGTCTACTTCGCACTCGCCGTGCTGCACGCGCCGTGGGCGATCTCGGTCCTGCTGCCGCTGGTGTCCGGCGCGATGATCGTCGGCGGGTTCGTCGCCCCGGCCTACTACCGGCGTTTCGGCAAGCGGCGCGGCAACGTCCAGGCGCTGGCCGTCGGGTTCGTCTTCTGGGCGGCGATGATCCCGCTCGAGAGCAACTTCCCGGCGTTCCTCACCTGCTACATCGTCGGCACGCTGGCGATCAACCTGTCGATGGTCTCGATGTTCACCATGGTCGCCGACACGGTCGAGTACCAGCAGTGGCGGTTCGGCACCCGCAACGAGGGGCTGCTCTCGTCGGGCATCAGCTTCGCCACCAAGGTCGGCTCGGCGGTCGGCTCGGCCGCCGTCGCCTACGGGCTGGGCGTCGCGGGGTACACGCCCGGCGAGGCGTCCGGCTCGGCGCTCACCGCGATCCGCCTGATGTTCTACGGCGCCCCGCTGCTGCTGATCGTGTTGCAGGCGCTGACGATGCTGTTCTGGGACCTCGACGGCAAGCACGAGCAGATGGCCGCGGACATCGACCGCGCCACCCGCGCGAAGGAGGAGGACTGACGTGAACCCGTCCGACGGCGCCGAATTCCGGCGGGCGCTGGGCCACTACCCGACCGGCGTCTGCGTGGTCACCGCCGGCGCCGGGATCGCGATGGTGGTCGGCACCTTCACCTCGGTGTCGCTGGACCCGCCGCTCGTGGGTTTCCTGCCCGACCGGGCCAGCACCTCGTGGCCGCGGATCCGGGAGACCGGGCGGTTCTGCGCGAACGTGCTCGCGGCCGGGCAGGAGGAGCTGTGCCGGGACTTCGTGCGCAAGGCGCCGGACCGGTTCGCCGTGTACGGCCTGCCCGGCCCGGCGCCGTACGGGCCACGCCTGTGCGGCACGGTCCTGCGGGTCGGCTGCGACATCGAAGCCGTGCAGCCGGCCGGCGACCACGAGCTGGTGCTGGGCCGGGTGCGCGTGCTGGAGGTCGACCCCGAGGCGGGCGAGCCGATGGTGTTCCTCCGCGGCCGCTACGCCGCGGCGGCGGTGCCGGCGTGATCCCGGTGTCGCCCGCGGTGACCGGCGTGCCGTACGGTCGGCCCGTGGAGAGCGTGAACGCCCGGGTCCGGGAGCCCAAGCAGGAACGCAGCAGGCTGTCGTTCGACAAGGCGCTGGACGCGGTGATCGCCCTGCTGGTCGAGCACCGCTCGGACTCCTTCACCCTCGCCGACGTCGCGCAGCGCGCCGGCGTGTCCACCGGGTCGATCTACGGCCGGGTGAGCAGCAAGGACGACCTGATCCGCACCGCGCACGCCCGTGAGATGGAGCGGATCGCCGAGGAGCAGCGCGCCGCGTTCGCCGCCGAGCCCCCCGCGGGGGAGACGTTCGGCGAAGCGGTCGAGCGGGTCATCGGCACGGCCGCGGAGCTGTTGCGCCGCAACGCCGCCGTGCTCGGCCCGTTCATGCTGCTGGCCAACACCGACCCGCAGATCGCCGAGCTGGGCGGTGCGGCGCACGCGGAGCTGCGGGACGCGTTCGTCGACGCGCTCGCCCAGCGCGAGGACGAGATCGGCCACCCCGATCCGCACCGCGCGCTGGAGTGGAGCTTCACCGTCGTGTACAGCGTGCTGGCCCGCTGGCTCGCGCTGGGCAGCACGCAGCAGGCCTCCGGCGAGGGGGAGTGGTCGGACATCCTGGCCGACCTCGCGCGGATGGTGCTGGCGTTCCTGACCCAGCCGGAACCGCCGCCCAGGAAGCGCCGGCGCTAGCACTTCCCGCGGATGGCGCTGGCTTTTTCGCGCCCGCAAAACTAGAATCATCATTCTGAATCTGAACCAGGAGGAACCCCGGTGACCGCTCCACCCGACCGCCCGCGCCGCGGCGTGAGCCTGTACTCGTTCCAGGAGGAGTACTTCCTGCGCACCATGTCCGTCGAGGACTGCGTCGCCGCCGCCGCGGCCATGGGCGCCACGGGGATCGAGATCATCCCGGAGCAGTCCATCCCCGGCTACCCGGTGGTGACCGACGAGTTCGCCGAGCGGTGGCACGGCTGGATGGCCGCCTACGGCACGACCCCGGTCGCCACCAACGCCTTCCTCGACACCAAGCTCCACGCCGACCGCTGGCTCACCCTCGACGAGCAGGTCGCCTCCGTGCGCCGCGACATCGACATCGCCGTCCGGCTGGGCGCGGGCATCGTCAAGGCCACCATCAACTTCTCGCCCGAGGTGATGGCCGCCGCCGCGCCCTACGCCGAGGACCGCGGCGTCCGGCTGCTGCTCGAAGTGCACGCGCCGTTCCACTTCTCCCACCCGTGGATCCTCGAGCACCTCGAAGTGATGCACCGCGCCGGGCCGCACGTGCTCGGGCTGATGCCGGACATGGGTGTGCACGTCCGGCGGTTCCCGCGCGTGGTCAGCGAACGCGCCCTGCGCGACGGCGCGGACCCCGCGCTGGTCGACTACATCGTGCGGACCTACGACGACCACGGCGACACCCACGCGCTGATGGACATCGTGAACTACCGCGGCGGCGGGCCGGTCGAGTTCGGCCTGGCGCGCCAGGCCACCCACTACATCTGGACCGAGCCGAAGGAGATGCTGGAGCACCTGCCGTTCATCGGGCACGTGCAGGCGAAGTTCTACGAGATGACCGATGAGGGGTACGAGTACAGCATCCCCTACGACGAGATCGTGCCGGTGCTTGCTGGCGGCGGGTTCACCGGCTACCTGTCCAGCGAGTACGAGGGCAACCGGCACATCCAGGACGCCTTCCCCGTCGACAGCGTCGAGCAGGTGCGCCGCCAGCAGGAGATGCTGGCGCGGCTGCTCGGCGAGTGAGGAGACCCCGATGTTCGACCAGTACATCGTGTGCGGCCTGCGCGCCCGCGAACGATCCGGCGGCGAGGTGGAGGTGCGGATGCCCTACTACCGCGGGCTGTTCCTGTCCATGGTGGAGGCCGTCGACCTCGTGCTCGACGGCGTCCCGGTGCCGCCCGGGCGCACCACGTTCACCGTGCACGGCAACACCTACACCTTCGCCGAGATGCCCGGGATCACCGGCGACCGGTGGGAGATGGGGGAGCGGGCGGTGCTGGGTTTCGACACCGGCGAGCCGCTCGCGCCGGGTGAGCACGACGTGGAAGTGTCCGTGCGCCTGCGCATCTCCTACATGCCGGTGCCCGGTGGCGGGCGCGACCGCAAGCGGCTGGTGGCGGCGTGAGGGCCTTCCCCGGCGCGGTGGACGTGGCGATCGTCGGGAGCGGACCGTGCGGCGCCGCGTACGCGCGGATCCTGTCCGAGACCCGGCCGGACCTGCGGCTGGCCACGTTCGAGACCGGGCCGATGCTGGCCGACCCGCCCGGCGTCCACGTCAAGAACATCGCCGATCCGGTCGCGCGGGAGCGGGCGCAGCGGCGCTCGGAGGGGCCGGGCGGCGCGGCGCGCGGGCGGCCGGGGACGTTCCTCCTCGGCGGCGACGCGCTGCCCGCCGCGGCGATGTCCAGCAACGTCGGCGGGATGGGCGCGCACTGGACGGCCGCCTGCCCGCGGCCGGGTGAGAGCGAGCGGATCGGGTTCCTGCCGGACCTGGACGACCTGCTCGGCGAGGCGGAACGGCTGCTCGGGGTGTCCGCGCACGCCTTCGACGACGCGCCGTTCGCCGCCGAGGTCCGCAAGCGGCTCTCCGCTGAGTTCGACCCCGGCCGTGACGAGGACCGGCGGGTGCGGCCGATGCCGCTGGCCGTGCGGTGCGAGCCGGACGGCTCGCTGGTCTGGTCCGGCGCGGACGTCGTGTACGGCGAGGCGACCCGGCGCAACGAGCGGCACACGCTGTTCCCGGAAGCGCTGGTGACGCGTGTGCTCGTCGAGGACGGCCGCGCGGCCGGCGTGCTGGTGCGGGACCTGCGGGACGGCGGCGAGCACGAGATTCGCGCCGCGCGGGTCGTGGTCGCGGCCGACGCGCTGCGCACGCCGCAACTGCTGTGGGCGTCCGGGGTGCGCCCGCCCGCGCTCGGCCGGTACCTCAACGACCAGCCGCAGGTGGTGTTCGCGGTGCGGTTGCGCGACGTCGGGCCTGCGGACACCGATCCACGCGGCCGGTCGCGGATCGTGCGGCAGAGCGGGGTGAGCTGGGTGCCGTTCACCGACGCCGAGCCGTTCCACGGCCAGGTGATGCAACTGGACGCGTCCCCGGTGCCGCTGGCGCCGGACGACGTGCCCGCGCCCGGGTCGATCGTCGGGCTCGGCTGGTTCTGCGCCAAGGACGTGCGGGCCGAGGACCGGATCGTGTTCGACGACGCGGCGCGCGACGGCTACGGCATGCCCGCGATGCGCATCGAATACGGGCTTACGCCGCGGGACGAAGCCGCGCTGGACGCCGCCCGCGCCGCGGTGCGCCGGGCCGCTTCGGCGCTGGGTGAGCCGCTGGACGACGAGCCGATCACGCTCGCCGCCGGCGCGTCGCTGCACTACCAGGGCACCGTCCGAATGGGACTCGCCGATGACGGGACCTCGGTGTGCGACCAGGATTCGCGCGTGTGGGGAGTCGAGGGCCTGCACGTGGCGGGCAACGGCGTCATCCCCACGGCGACCGCCTGCAACCCGACCCTGACCTCGGTCGCGCTGGCCGTCGCCGGCGCCCGGCGCATCGCGGAGGAGATCTGATGGACGTGTCGAAGATCGCGACGGTGGTTCCGGTCGCCGACCTGGCCGCCGCCGTCACCACGTGGACGCGGCTGCTGGGCGCGGAACCGGCGTTCGTCGACGGCGACCGGTGGGCGCAGTTCGACGTGGCCGGGGCGCGGGTGGCGCTGGCCGGGACCGACAGCGTGACCTCGCACCCCGCGCTGCTGCTGCGGGTCGCCGACGTGGCGGCCGCCCGAGCCGAGGCCGCGGCGGCGGGCCTGAAGACCGGCGAGATCACCGAAGGCCCGCACGAGCTGCGGTGTCTGGTGTGGACGGACGAGGGCGCCGAGATCGTGCTGCACAGCGGGAGGGTGGCGTGAGCTGTCCCTTCACCGATCCCCGCGCGTTGTTCGGCGACCTGGCGGAGGCCCGTTCGCGACCAGGCCTGACCTGGAGCGAGTCGATGGGGCGCTACGTAGTGTCGCGCTACGGCGACATCGTCGAGGCGCTGCACCAGCCGGAGGTGTTCTCCTCCAGGCCTGCCGTGCCCGAACTGCCGTCACCGTGGCGGGAGAGGTTCGCCGGCCGGGTTCCGGACCGGGGCACGTTGCTGGGGCACGACAACCCCGACCACGACCGGCTGAGAGCCGCGGTCAACACGTTCTTCATGCCGCGGCGCCTGGCCCGGTTCGAACCCTGGATCGAGCGGAACGCGCACGCCCTGATCGACGAGTTCGCCGACCGCGGTGAGATCGAGCTGAAACGCCACTTCGCCCTGCCGCTGCCGTTGCGGACCATTGCCCACATCGTCGGCCTGGACGTGGACAAGGCCGACTGGATCGGGTTCGCGCTGGCATTCTTCCTCGGGCCGAAGGACACCCACTACCGGGCGTCGCCCGAGGAGAAGGCCGATGCGCTGCTGGAGTTGCACGAACACATCCGCGAGGTGATGGCGGACCGCAGGCGCGACCGCCGCGACGACCTGATCAGCCACGTCTGGAACGTGCGCGACAGCGGCGAGGCCGAGATGACCGACTTCGAAATGCTGTCCCTGTTCCCCGGCCTGATGCTGGCCGGACACGAGACGTCGTCGAACCTGCTGTGCACGGGGCTGGCCCACCTCCTCTCGCGCGACGGCGCGTACGAGGCGGCACAGCACGACGACGCCAGCCGGGCCCGGGCACTGGAAGAGTTGCTGCGGTACGAATCGGCGATCACCGGAATGCCGCGGGTGGTCACCCGCGACACGGAGCTGGGCGGGACCCGGTTGCGGGCGGGTGACGAGGTCTTCCTCGCCTACGCCTCGGGGAGCCGGGACGGTTCCGTGTTCGACAACCCGGACGGCGTCCTGCTCGACCGCGGGTTCGAGCGACCACACCTGGGGTTCGGCCAGGGCGTCCACGCCTGCCTCGGCGCGCCGCTGGCGAGGCTGCTGCTCAAGACCGAGTTGCGCGTGATCCACGAGCGACTCCCCGGACTCCGGCTCGCGACGCCGTACGACGAGCTGGAGTACGGTCCGGTCGGCGAAGGGCGCGGCGTGCCGGAACTGCTCGTGCGGTGGAACCCCGGCGGCCCGCGCCCGGCACGGGTGCGGACCCGGCCGGGCATCCAGGCCGTGGTGGCCGGCAAGTCCGTCGTCGCCGACGGGGTGGTCGAGCTGGAGTTCACCCCGGTGAACGGCCGGTTCCCGGCGTGGGCGCCCGGTGCGCACGTCGATATCCGGTTCGCGCCCGGCCTGACGCGTCAGTACTCGCTGTGTGGTGATCCGGCCGAACAGGACCGGTGGCGCGTCGCGGTCCGGCGTGAGGCGGACGGTCGCGGCGGATCAGTTCACGCGCACGACCGGCTGGCGGTGGGTGATGTCGTGACGCTGACCGGGCCACGCAACAACTTCGCGCTCGCCCCGGCGCCGGAGTACCTGTTCATCGCGGGCGGCATCGGGATCACCCCGCTACTCCCCATGCTGTCGCGGGCCGGAGTGCCGTGGCGGATGGTCTACTTGGGACGCACCGTGCGGAGCATGCCCTACCGCGATGTCCTCCGGGGCCTCGGCGACGTGACGATCTGGACCTCGGATCGCGGCCGTTTCGACCTCGATGCGCTCCTGGCCTCGGCGAAGCCGGGCACGGCGGTGTACTGCTGCGGACCGGAGCGGCTGCTGGCCGCGGTCGAGGAGCTGTGCGATCGACATGCGCTGGCACTGCACGTCGAGCGCTTCGCGCCCAAGCCGCAGGAGTTCGGCCGGAACGCGGAGTTCGAGGTCGTGCTCGCCGGGAGCGGGCGCACGGTCCGCGTCGGTCCGGACGAGTCGGTGCTGGACGCGGTGAACCGAGCCGGCGCCGGGGTGCCGTCGACTTGCCGGGAAGGCACTTGTGGTACCTGCGAGGTGCGGGTGCTCGGTGGCAAGGCCGATCACCGGGATTCGGTGCTCACCCCCGAGGAGCGGGCAGCCGGGGAATACCTGATGCCGTGCGTCTCGCGGTCGCAGACTCCCTCGCTCGTGCTCGACCTGTAGAGGGGGTGCGGCGCTCCCTGGTTGCGCCGGTGCGCGGGGAGCACCCTGGGGGCATGGAGAACCACGACTTCGTCGGCATGTGGGTCACCGCCGACGGCCACATCCGCCAGGAACTGCTGCCCGACGGGCGCTACGACGAGGCCCGCGGCAACCGGAAGAGCGCCTACACCGGCCGCTACACCGTGACCGGCAACCACATCGACTACGTGGACGACACCGGCTTCACCGCGACCGGCGACGTCCGCGACGGCGTGCTCTACCACGAGCACCTCGTCCTCTACCGGGAGAGCTGACCGGCGCGGCGGGGCTACCCTGGCCGCATGAAGAGGACGTCGTTCGCGAACTGGCCGTGCTCGATCGCCCGCACCGTGGACCTCCTGGGCGACGCGTGGACGCCCCTGGTGCTGCGCGAGGCGTTCTACGGCGTCCGCCGGTTCGACGACTTCCAGCAGTCGCTGGGCATCGCCCGCAACACGCTCACCGACCGGCTGCGGCGGCTCGTCGAGGAGGGGCTGCTGGAGCGGCGGCCCTACCAGGACGAGCCCCGCCGCCACGAGTACCTGCTCACCGAGAAGGGGCGCGACTTCTTCGGGGTGCTCGCAACCCTGTCCCGGTGGGGCGACCGCTGGCTGGCCGGTGAGGAGGGCGCGCCGATCACCTTCCACCACGACACGTGCGGCCACGACACCCACGCCGAGGTCGTCTGCGCGCGGTGCGGCGAGCCGCTGCGCGCGGACGACACCCGGATGCGGCTCGGGCCGGGCTTCCCGGAGCGGCTCAAGAGCAGGCCGGACGTGCGCGACAGGTTCTTGACAGGCTGAGTCTCATTACGCAACTGTAGTGGCCGGGCCCCGCGACGACGAGGAGGACGGCCGGCGATGGAGTGGACGGGCGCGCGCTACGCGGACACCCCGACGGTGGAGGTGCGGACCTGGGTCGACGCCCCGCCGGAGCGGGTGTGGGCGCTGGTCTCCGACATCGGCCTGATGCCCGGGATGAGCGACGAGCTGCAGTCGGTCGAATGGGTCGACGGCGCGACCGGTCCCGCGGTGGGCGCCCGGTTCGTCGGGCGCAGCAAGCACGAGGCGCTGGGGGAGTGGGCCACCACGTCGGAGATCGTCGAGTTCGAGCCGGGGCGGGTGTTCGCCTGGGCGGTCGGGGATCCCGCCGAGCCCAGCGCGACGTGGCGGTTCCGGGTGGAGCCCCGCGACGGCGGCACGGAGCTGTCGCAGTGGATGCGGCTCGGCCCGGGGCGGTCCGGGCTGTCACTGGCGATCGACCGGATGCCGGAGAAGGAACAGAAGATCGTGTTCGTGCGGATGCGCGAGTTCGAGCGCAACATGACCGCGACGCTGGAGTGCCTCAAGAAGCGCGCGGAGGCCTGATGCGCACGGCGACGACCGTCGAGGCCTCCAGCGGGTTCGGCGAGGTGACGGACTTCGTGGTGGAGGCCGAGAAGCTCGGGCTCGACGTCTGCTGGGTCGCCGAGGCGTGGGGTTCGGACGGGCCGTCCGCGCTGGGCTGGTTCGCGGCGCGCACCTCGCGGATGCTGCTGGGATCGGGGATCATGCAGCTCGGCACGCGGACTCCGGTCGCGGTGGCGCAGACCGCGATCACACTGTCCAATCTGTCCGGTGGGCGGTTCCTGCTCGGGCTGGGCGCGTCTGGGCCCCAGGTGATCGAGGGTCTGCACGGGGTGCCGTTCGCGCGGCCGCTGGCGCGGATGCGGGAGACCGTCGAGATCGTGCGGCGGGTTGTGGCGGGCGGTAAGATTTCCTACTCCGGCAACGAGTTCACGATCCCGCTGCCGGGTGGGGACGCGGTGCCGATGCGGCTGTCGATGCGCGCCGAGCACGAGATCCCGGTCTACCTGGCGACGTTGTCCCCGGCGATGCTGCGGCTGACCGGCGAGATCGCGGACGGCTGGCTCGGCACGAGTTTCGTCCCGGAGGGCGCTGGGGAGGCGTATTTCGCGCACCTGGACGAGGGGCTGGCGCGCAGCGGGCGCACCCGTGCGGATCTGGACGTGTGCCAGGGCGCGGAGGTGGCGTTCGCGCCGGACGAGGACGCGCTGGCCGCGATGGTGGCCGGGCGGAAGAAGGAGCTGGCGTTCAGCCTCGGCGGGATGGGTTCGGCGTCGACCAACTTCTACAACAAGGCTTACAGCCGCCAGGGCTGGGCCGAGGTCGCGGCCGAGGTGCGGACTCGTTGGCAGGCCGGGGATCGCGACGGCGCGGCCGCGCTGGTGACCGACGAGATGGTGCTCGGCACGACGCTGATCGGCACGGAGCCGATGGTGCGCGAGAGGCTGCGCGTGTGGCGGGACGCCGGTGTGGACACCGTGCGGCTCTACCCGGCGGGGGACACGCTGGACGCCCGGCTGGCGACGCTCGCGAGGGCGATCGAGTTGGTGCGGGAGCTTTCGCCTGCAGTGAAAGGGAGTTCATCGTCGGTGCTGTGAGGTCCAGCTTGACCGGCGGTGGGCTGGTGGTGTGTGTGCCCGGCGGGGGCATGCTGGGCGACCGGCTGGTGACGCTCGCGAGGGCGGTCGTGTTGGTGCGGGAGCTTTCGCCTGCAGTGAGAGGGAGTTCGCCGTGGGTGTCGTGAGGTCCAGCTTGACCGGCGGTGGGCTGGTGGTGTGTGTGCCCGGCATGCTGGGCGCCCGCCTGACGACCCTCGCGAGGGTGATCGAACTGGTGTGGGAGCTTTCGCCCGCAGCGACGGAGGGTCCGCGACCGGTGGCGTGAGCTGCCTAGCGGCGCCGGGCCGGTAAGGGCGACGATCGATTGGTTCGCCCGCAGCGAAAGGGATTCCACCAGCCTTGTCGTCACGTCTAGCGTGGCCGGACATGGAAACCTTGACCGGCACCGCCGCTGGTGTCCCGTACACGGCTCTGCCACCGGCCGGGGGTGGCCGCGCGCCGTTGGTCGTGACCTGGCACATGCTGGACGCGCCCCGGACCGACGCGGCGTTCGCGGCCGCCTTGCCGATGCGCGGGGTGCCGGCGTGGCGGGTCCACCTGGCCATGCCGATGTGCGGCGCGCGGATGGTGGACGGCCGCCTGGACGCGGCGATCGAACTCGCCCGGCGGGACGCGTTGCTGGCTTTCCTGGCGCCGTTCGTCCGGCAGGCCGCCGGGGAATTCCCGGCCGCGCTGAAGGACCTTCGCGCGCAGCTGCCGGTCGACGACGGCCCGGTCAGCGTGCTCGGCGCTTCGCTGGGCGGCGCGGTGGCGCTCGAAGTCCTTGCGGCGCAACAGGTCCCCATCCGCTCGGCGGCGCTGGTGAACCCCGCCGTGCGGTTGCGGTCGGTGGTCCCGCTGACCGACGGCCTCGCCGGACGCCCGTACGAGTGGACGGAGGAGGCGCACCGGGTGGCGGACGCGTTCGACTTCGTCGCGCGGGCCGGCGAGCTGGCGCCGGTGCCGCTGCTGCTGGTGAGCGGCGAGCGGGACCACCCGGACCTGCGCGCGGACGCCGCCGCGCTGGTCGCCCGGCTGGCGGACGCGGAGCTGGTCGACGTGCCGGAGCTGGCGCACCCGCTGGCCGAGGAACCGGGCCTGGAGCCGGCGCCGCAGCTCCCGACGGCAAAGGCCGTCGACGAGGTGCTGACGGACTGGTTCACCCGGCAGCTCGCCGGCTGAGAAGCCGCGGCCCCTGCACGCCAGCGCCGCGGCGGACCGCTCGGCCTGCCGGGCGCCCGGAGCGGAGTTGTCGGGTCAGTGGTCCCAGGTCAGCAGCATCCGCTCGGGGCCTCGGGTGGACAGGCCCGCCTTCCAGTCGATGCCCGCCTCGCCGTCGGCGAAGCGCAGGCCGGGCAGCCTGCGGAGCAGCGTGTCGAGCGCGACCTGCAGCTCCATGCGGGCCAGGGGCGCGCCCAGGCAGTGGTGCACGCCGTGGCCGAAGCCGATGTGCGAGGTGTCCTGGCGGCGCAGGTCGAGTTCGTCGGGGTCGGCGAAGACGCGTTCGTCCCGGTTCGCCGACGCCAGCGCGGGCAGCACGGCCTCGCCCGCGCGCACCAGCACCCCGCCCAGCTCGATGTCCTCCGTCGCGTACCGGGCGATGCCGGCGCCGAGCCCCAGCGGCACGAACCGCATCAGCTCCTCGACCGCCTTCGGCACCAGGCTCAGATCCGCGCGCAGCACGGCCAGCTGGTCGGGGTGCGTCAGCAGCGTGTAGACGAAGTTGGGGATCTGCGACGCGGTGGTCTCGTGCCCGGCGACCAGCAACGCCGTCGCGAGCATCACCAGTTCCTCTTCGGACAGTCGATCCTCGTTGTCCCGCGCGGCGACCAGCCCGCTGAGCAGGTCGTCCCGCGGCTCCGCGCGGCGCTGCGCGATGAGGCCCTCCAGGTAGGCGTGCATCCTGCCGGTGCAGTCCGCCACCTCCTCGGGCGTGAACTTCGTGGTGGACAGGAACGCGTCGGACCAGTGGCGGAAGTCCACGCGGTCCTCGTAGGGCACGCCGAGCAGCTCGCAGATCACGGTCACCGGCACCGGCAGCGCGAACGCCTCGACCAGGTCGGCGGGCGGGCCCTGGTCGAGCATCGCGTCGACCAGCCCGTCGGCGATCTCCTGCACCCGCGGCCGCAACTGCTCGATGCGCCGCACCGTGAAGGCCTTCTGGACCAGCCGGCGCAGGCGGCTGTGGTCCGGCGGGTCCATGCTGAGGATGCCGCCGGGTTGCGACGGCTGCGGCCGCATGCGGGGTTCGTCGTGCTGGAGGCTCGCCGCGCGGCTGAACCGTGGGTCGCCGAGCACGACCTTCACGTCTTCGTAGCGGGTGGCCAGCCAGCCCGGTTCGCCGTAGGGCAGCCGGACCCGGGTGAGCGGCTCGCTCGCGCGCAGGTTCGCGAACAACGGCTCCATGTCCAGCCGATCCGGCTCGCTGAACGGGTAGCTCCGGGGTTCCGCGGTGGTCATCACCAACTCCTCGACGGGTGAACTTCGCCCGAATCATTCCGACATGTGGTGTTTTTCCAACACCTGTCGGAGACCATTAGACTGATCCGGTGTCCGCCCCGCAAGTACCCGATCGCCGTAGCCGCCGGTCACGGTCCGCGCTCGAGGCCGCGCTGCTGGAGCTGATCGCCGAGCGCGACCTGGGTCAGATCTCGGTGTCCGACCTGACCAAGCGGGCGGACGTCAACCGCTCCACGTTCTACGAGCACTACACCGACGTGCACGACCTCGCGGCGGCCGCGTGCACGGACATGTTCGACGAGCTGGTCGCGGCCGCCCACGTGCTGCTGCCCAACGAGGACCCGGCGCCGATCGACGCGCTGGCCAGGATCTTCGCGCACGTGGCCGAGCACGCGCGGCTGTACGGCGCGTTGCTCGCCGGCAGCGCCCGGGTGATCAACCACCTGCACCAGCGCCTCGCGATCGCCATCCACGTGCACCTGGCCGGCACCGCAGCCCCCACCCACGCCGACGACCCGGCGGAGATCCCCCACGACCCGGCGGCGGCGCTGCTCGCGGGCGCCCTGCTGGGGACCGTGATGGACTGGCTGCGCCGCGGCTGCCCCGGCACGCCGGAGGGCATCGCCGAGGAAATCTGGCCGCACCTGGTGGCGGCGGGTTCGGTGAGCCGCTGATCCAGTCGCCCGTCGCTGTGGTGGCCGGGGGCGGTGTGTTGATCGCTGAGGCTAGGGCGGTGGGTGTGGTGGCCGGGGGCGGTGTGCTGTTCGCTCGGGCTGCGCCGGTGGCTGTGGTGGCCAGGGCGGTGTGTTGGTCGCTGTGACCTTGGCCTCGTGGCCCGGACACCTGACGACGTGATCGCCGTGGCCCGTCGCGGCGAGATTCCGTTGAAGCAGGTCGCCAAGGACTTTGGGATTTCCGAGTCGTGTCTGGCCAACTGGCTGCGTGCTGCCGAGGTCGAGGACGGCACCCGCCGGGCGTGACCCGCGAGGAGTCCGCTGAGCTGCGGGAACTGCGTAAACGCAACCGGCTGCTGGAGCAGGAGAACGAGGTGCTGCGCAAGGCGGCTGCCTATCTGGCGCAGGGCAATCTGCCGGGAAAATAACCTTCCCGCTCGTCCGTGAACTGGCTGCGACCGGCGCCCCGATCAGGGTGCTGGTCGCGGTGGCGTGCAGGGTGCTGGGTATCTCCCGGCAGGCCTACTACCAGTGGCTTCGCGATCCGGTCTCACAGCGGGATTGGGATGACGCGCACCTGATCAATGCCGCCCTCGAGTTCATGCCGATGACCCGACCGACGGGTACCGGTCGGGTGTGGCGGATCTGCTCGATGCAGAAGATCTTCTCGCTGCACGTCAGGAAGAAGGGCCTTTCCCGCGCGGCGGGGCCGCCGGTGCACGACGACCTGTTCGCCGCAGCTTCACCGCCGATGCGCCGAATGTGCTGTGGCTGACCGACATCACCGAACATGCCACCAGGGAGGGAAACTGTAACTGTGTGCGATCAAGGACTGCTACTCCAACAAAATCGTCGGATACTCCGTCGACACGCACATGCGGGCCTCACTGGCCGTCAGCGCGCTGCGCAACGCGATCGCGCTACGCGACCCGGCCGGCACCGTGGTCCACTCCGACCGAGGGGCCCAGTTCCGCTCCGCCGCCTACCGGCGAATGCGCCGCAGTCACGGGCTGGCCGGATCGATGGGCCGTGTCGGCGCCTGCGGTGACAACGCCGCGATGGAATCATTCTTTTCGTTGCTGCAGAAGAATGTCCTCGACACTCGCCGGTGGCGCACCCGCGACGAACTGCGGCTGGCGATGGTGTCCTGGATCGAAACGAAATACCACCGCAAACGGGACGGCCCAGGGTTCGGTTGACTCCTGATCTGTGAGGCCGAGGGTCTTGCTGGAAGGATGAGGATCGTGCCGTAGCCGTTTCCGAAGGAGTTCCGTCGTGACGTGATCGCGGTCGCCCGTCAGGGCGACCAGTCGGTTGCCCAGGTCGCGAGGAGTTTCGGAATCTCGGAGTCCTGCCTGTCACGGTGGCTGAAGATCGCCGACCGCGAGGACGGTGTCAGCGCCGACAGCCCGACTTCAGCCCCGCACGGGGACCTGGAGGCGGAGAACCGGGAGCTGCGCAGGCGCACGAAACAGCTGGAGCAGGAGAACGAGATCCTGCGCCGCGTGACCGCCTACTTCGCGCGTGATGTGCTCCCACAATGATGTACCCGCTGGTGACATCTGGGGCTGTGACTCCACGTAAGAGTGAGAAGCCGTTGTCGCCGGAGCAGGCCGTTGCGGTGGCGATGGTGGCCGAGGCCCGGCAACGGGGGCTGGAGCTGACCGGCCCGAACGGGCTGTTGGAGCTGTTCACCAAGAACGTGCTGGAAACCGCGCTGAACGAGGAGATGACCGAGCACCTCGGCCATGAGAAGAACCGTGCTCAGCCCGGTCGTGATTCTGCGAATGTGCGTAACGGTGCGCGGAAAGAGACGGTGCTCTCGGACGCGGCCGGCGAGGTGGAGATCGAGGTGCCGCGGGATCGGGAATCGACGTTCGAGCCGCAGATTGTGAAGAAGCGGCAACGTCGGCTCACCGATGTGGACGAGATCGTGCTGTCCCTGTATGCGAAGGGGATTTCCACCGGGGAAATCTCGGCGCATTTCGCCGAGATCTACGGCGCCTCGGTGAGCAAGGAAACGATCTCCCGGATCACCGACAAAGTCGTGGCGGAGATGCAGGACTGGGCCAGCCGCCCGCTGGACGCCGTCTACGCCGCGGTGTTCATCGATGCGATCGTGGTCAAGGTCCGCGACGGCCAGGTGGCCAACCGGCCCTTCTACGCCGCCATCGGTGTCACGGTGGACGGCCGCAAGGACGTGCTCGGCCTGTGGGCGGGCAGCGGTGGCGAGGGCGCCAAATTCTGGATGAGCGTCCTGGTCGATCTGAAAAACCGCGGCGTGAAGGACCTGTTCTTCCTCGTCTGCGACGGGTTGAAAGGCCTGCCCGAGGTGGTGGAACAAGTCTGGCCGGCCGCGATCGTGCAAACCTGCATCATCCACCTCATTCGCAATTCGTTCCGGCTTACTTCGCGGAAGTACACCGACGCGCTCAAGCGGGACCTCAAAGCCATGTACGAGGCACCCAACGCGACGGCGGCGGAAGCCGCTTTACAGGAGCTGGACGATAAATGGTCGACCCAGTATCCGGCGCTGGTCCGGCTGTGGCGCAACGCCTGGGCCGAGTTCGTGTCGTTCCTCGATTACGACGTCGAGATCCGAAAAATGATCTGCTCGACTAACGCGATCGAATCACTCAACGCCCGCTACCGGCGTGCGGTGCGGGCCCGCGGCCACTTCCCGACCGAACTGGCCGCGATGAAGTGTCTGCATCTTGTGACCCGCAGCCTGGACCCCCACCGGCACAGGCCGCGCCCGATGGACGATGCGCTGGAAACCCGTACTCAACGCCTTCGCCATCACCTTCGGTGACCGCTGGCCGGACGCCGAAACCTACTAACCAAACCGCCAGAAACACCGATCACGGGATAGACCCCCAGCTCGCTGGCGAGAACCGCTGAACGTCAGATCCGGGCGCGCGGATCGTGCCTGCCGAGGCGCGCCAGCAGCAGATCGACTTCGTCGCGTTCGGTCTTGGTGAGGGAGCGTCCCGGCTTGCGCTGGGTGTCGGCGGCCAGCAGGCCGCGCCGGTACAGGACGTACTTTCGGACCGCGAGGCCGATCCCCGGCTGCTGCTCGTAGCGGATCAGGGGGAGGTGGGCGTCGAAGAGGTCGTGCCGTTCCTCACCGGCCAGGCGGACGACGTCGACGAGCAGCTCGGGAAAGCAGTAACCGGTCATGGCACCGTCGGCTCCGCGGTCCATTTCGAAGTCGAGGAACAGACCACCGTTGCCGCACAGGATCGACAGGCGCGGCATCTCGCCGTCCGCCTCCGCCGCGCGTAGCGCGCTGATCTTCTCCAGACCCGGCCAGTCCTCGTGTTTGAGCATCACCACCGACGACACCTCGTTCGCGATCCGCTGCAGTACCGGCACCGACATGACGACGGAGAAGGTCAGCGGGTAGTCCTGCACGACGAGGGGCACACCGGGCCCGAGCGCGGCGGCGGCCTGGGTGTAGTAACCGACGATCTGGTCGTCGGTCCGGAGGCTGGTCGGCGGGGCGATCATCACGCCTGCCGCGCCCTGGGACATGACCTGGTCGGTGAGGGTGCGCATCGAGCCGAAGCCGGGCGCGGACACGCCGACGACGACCGGCAACTCGGTCCGGTCGAGGACCACCCGGACGATCTCGGCGGCTTCGTCGTGGGTCAGCTTCGGCGCTTCGCCCATCTGCCCCAGCACGGTGAGGCCGTCGACCCCGGCGGCGCCGTAGAAGTCGATGAGGCGGCGGAGGGAGTCGAGATCCAGCCGCCCGTCGGGGAGGAACGGGGTCGGCACGATCGCGTAGACGCCCCGGGTGGACCGGTCGATCAAGCTCATGGCGGCGCTCCTCGCGCTCAGATGCTGGGGATGAGGCCGCCGTCGACCCGCACTAGCGAGCCGGTGACGTAGGAGGCCGGGACACTGGCGAGGAACGCCACGACCGCGGCGAACTCGGCGGGGTCTCCGTAGCGGCCGACAGGGATCGAGGCGGTGCTCTCCTCGACGACTTCATCCGCCGATCGCCCTTCGCGTTCGGCCCGGCCCTCGTCGAGGGCGCGGACGCGGCCGGTGCCGATCCGGCCGGGGACCACGACGTTGGCCGTGACTCCGGCCCGGCCCACCTCGCGGGCCAGGGTTTTCGACCATCCGAGCAGAGCCGACCGGAGTGAGTTGGACAGGCCGAGGTTCGGTATCGGGGCCACGACACCGGAACTGGTGCTCGTCACGATCCGGCCCCAGCCGCGATCGCGCATGCGGGGCACCACCCGGTCGGCGATCGCCACCACCGAGAGCACCATGGACCGGAAGTGCTCGGCCCAGACGGACGAGGGGTTGCCGAGGACCGCGGTCGGCGGCGGACCGCCGGTGTTGTTGACCAGGATGTCCACCGGACCGAGTTCGGCTTCGACCCGCGTGACGTTGGCGTCGATCACCGACAGGTCGCCGAGGTCCCACGCCAGGGACAGCGCGCGGCCACCGTCGTCGCGGATCGCCTCGGCGGTGCGTTCCGCCGCGTCGGCGCGGACGTCGGCCACGGCGACGACCGCGCCTTCTGCGGCGAGCCGCCGGGCGGCCGCCCCGCCAAGACCTCCGCCGGCGCCGTGCACCAGTGCGACCCGATCTGCGATACCGAGATCCATTGCGCTCCTTCCGGTTCCCGTTCCACCGAACCGGTTCTCGCGCCCGGCGCGCAAATACCAATACCGTGGCCCTCGCATAGCCGCTTCCTATGGACATAGGGCACGGCTATCCGCGGTGCCGGGGTTTGGTCTTGGACACCCGCGACCTGTGCCCTGAAGCTGGACGGGACCGCCGAGGAAAGGAGGAACCGCTGATGGCCGCGATCCCGGACGTGATGCGGGCGGCCGTGCTGGCCGAGCCCGGGCGGATGCGCGTGACGGAGCTGCCGGTGCCGGAGCCGGGGCCTGAAGACGTGCTGGTGCGGGTGCACCGCGCTTCGCTGTGCGGCACCGACCTCAAGATCCGCAGCCGCGCCTTCTTCCCCGACGGTGGCCCGCCGCCCGGCACGTTCGTCCCCGGCCACGAATACGCCGGCCGGGTCGTGGCGGTGGGGTCCACTGTGGACGAGTTCCGCGTCGGCGACCGGGTCGTCACCGAAGCCCACCGGGGCTGCATGAGGTGCGTCAACTGCCTTTCCGGGGCCTACACCGCGTGCTTGAACAGTGGCCGCCGCGAGAAGGGCCACCGGACCCAGGGCATGACCGTCAATGGCGGGTTCGCCGACTACGCCCTCAACCACGTCTCGACGCTGCACCGCCTGCCCGACGCTGTCAGCTTCGATGCGGGCGTCGTGCTGACGACCGTGGGCACCGTCATGCACGCATTCGACGTGCTGGGCGATCTGGTCGTCGGCGCCCGGGTCGCCATCCTCGGCCCGGGACCGATCGGGTTGCTCGCCGTTCAGGTGGCGAAGGCGCTCGGCGCGGATCTGGTCGCGCTGCTCGGCACCCGGGAGTCCCGGCTGAAACTGGGGAGGGCCTTCGGCGCCGATCTCGCCCTGGACGTCCGGGACGGCACCGCCGTCGAGCAGGTCCGCGACGCCACCGGCGGGCAGGGCGTCGACGTCGTCCTGGAGTGCTCGGGGGCACCCGCCACTGTCGACCACGCCTTGGGACTCGCCAAACGCGGCGGCGAGATCGTCCTGGTGGGCTTCTTCGGCCAGCCCGTGACCGCCGACCTCAACCGGGCCGTGATGAACGGCCTCACACTGCACACCGTCCGGGGCGAAGGGGCCGGATCCCTCGCCCGCGCCATCTCCCTGGCCGGCCAAGGACGGCTCGACACCGATGCCCTGGTCACGCACCACTTCCCGCTCGAGGAGGTGGCCGAAGCGTTCGACACCTACGCTGAGCGGAGAGGAGACGCGATCAAGGTCATGCTCGACATAGCGAACGACCCGGTCTGAACATGGACGAACACTCGGCTGTCCAGCACATGACGCGGGTCGCCACCGAACTCCTCGATGCGCTCCCGCCGGCCGTACGCGCCCGCGCCCAGCAGCTTCCCATCGACGATCCCGCCGTCGAAGCCGAACGGGTCCGGTGGTTCTACACGCCCACCGACCACGGCGGGGTCGCGGTGCGTGAGCTGCCGCCCCGGCAGCAGAGCCTGGTCATGCAGCTGCTGGCCACCGGGCTGACCAGGCCGGCCTACGTCACCGCTTGCACCGTGATGGGCCTGGAGAACGTTCTCGACGAGCTGGAAGGCTGGCAGGTCGACTGGGGCCGCGAGCGCGGCCGGGATCCCGGGCTGTACTGGGTCCGCGTGTTCGGGCGCCCGGGCGACGACACGTGGGGCTGGCGCGTGGGCGGGCACCACCTGTCGGTGAACCTGCTGGTGCGGGCCGGGCGGATCGCCGCGGTGACGCCGTCGTTCCTCGGCGCCGACCCCGCCTGCTCGCCGGCCCTGGGCGGGACGTTGCGTCCACTCGGCGGGACCGAAGATCTCGCCCGGACGCTGATGCGGTCGCTTCCCGCGCCCGAACGGGCCCGGGCTCTCCTGCATCCGCGCGCGGTTTCGGACATCGTCTCGGGCAACCGGGCCCGGGTGCGGCCGGGCGACCAGATGATCCACATGCCGGACCTGTTTCGCGGCCCGCTGCCCACCCCGCGCCTGGCCGCGCTCGTCGACCGGATCGACGAAACCGCGGAGACCGGCTCCGGGTACACCGAAGCCGACCACGCGCGGCTCGCCCTCGATCGCCGACCGCAGGGCGTCGCCGGGCGGGACATGACGGCCGAGCAGCGGCGGCTGTTGCGCGACCTGCTCGCGACGTACACCGACCGCTCGCCGCAGCCGGTCGCCGACGCCCACCGCCGGCACTACCTCGACGACCGCAACCTCGACCTCGTACACCTGGCCTGGGCCGGGAGCCTCGCCCCGGGCGAACCGCACTACTACCGGCTCACCGGACCGCGGCTGCTCGTCGAGTACGACAACACGCAGCGGCACGCCAACCACGCGCATTCGGTGTGGCGTGATCCGGACGGCGACTTCGGCCTCGACCCTCTGGCGGCGCACCGTGCCACGGACCCACACTGACGACGTCAGCAGACGAGTGCGTTCGACGGCACCTCTCGGCTGGTGACCAGCGGCAGCTCTGTCGAGCTCAGCAGGTCGGCGAACCGCCGGGCGAGCTGCATCATCGGGCCGCGACCGTAGGCGGTCAGCTCGCGGTAGAGCGGAGGGTTCGTGGAACGGACGTGGTGGCGCCAGCCGTGCGGGACGGCGTTCGCGGGGACGATCGTCAGGCCGACCCCCTCGACGGCGAGCCGCAGGGCCGCGGCGACCTGCCCCACGCACGCGACGACCCTTGGCGTGAAGCCGAGCGAGCGAGCCGCCCAGTCCAGAACCTCCGACATCCCTTGTTCCGGTTCGAAGTGGACCCACTTGGCCTCGGCGAGCTCGGCGGGCGAGGCGGGCTCCGGGCCGAACGGTCCTTCCCCGGCCACGACCAGGCTTTCGAAGCCGAGGGTCACGATGTCGCCGTCCAAGTCCCGTGGCCGCGGCCCGATGGCCAGGTCGCCGTGGCCGGAGCGCATCGCGGCTTCGAGGTCACGGCGGTGGGAGTGGTCGTGTAGTCGCAGCACGGTGGTGGGGTACCGGTCGTGCCAGCGCACCATGCCCGACGGCAGGACCCCGGAGGCCACTGACCGGACGGTCAGCACGTGCAGCTCGCCGACGATGCCCTGCACCAGATCCGCCACCGACCGGCGGCCCGACTCGACCGCGGCGAGTGCCGCGCGAGCCTGGGGCAGGAAGAGCCGTCCCGCCGCGGTGAGAACGCTGCCCTGGCGGCCGCGTTCGAGCAGTGCGGCGCCCAGTTCCTTTTCCAGCGCTTGGATCTGCTGTGACAGCGACGGCTGGGCGACGAGCAGTTCCTGCGCCGCACCGCTGAAGGAACCGGCGTCGCAGATGGCGACGAAGTACTCGAGTTGACGCAGACGCACGGCAGCAACTCACTGTTCAGGGCCGGTCAGGCCGTGGAGGACGAGGTTCGTGACGGTGTCGGCAACGCGGCTGTCGCCGGGGTCGTCGGCGGGCAGGGCGTGGTTGAGGCCGGCGAGCATGACGCCCACAGCCGTCGCCAGCAGCTCGGGGTCGCCGGGGAGCGGCTCGCCGCGGTCGCGCCGGTTTTCCAGGTGCTTGCGCAGCGGGGCTGTCCAGGCGGTCAGCTCGTCCCGCAACCGTCCGGAGGCGGGGGCGGCGGCGATCGCCTGCTGCAGCAGGCCGATGGCGGTGGTGCGGTGGGTGCGTAGTGCGGTCCAGCAGGCCGTGACGTGCTCGCGGATCGGATCGTCCGGGCCGGGGGCCGCTGTCCCGGTGAGTTCGCCGCGCAGCACTGTGAGGAGCTGTTCCTTGTCGTCGAAGTGGGTGTAGAAGGAGCCCACGGCGCGGCCGGCCGCGGCGGCGATGTCGGCGATCTTGGTGTCGAGGTAGCCGCGTTCGCCGAACAACCGTTTCGCCGCGGCCAGCAGGTCGGCCCGGGTGCGGCTCGCGAGTTCGTCCCGCTTGCCCATCAGCCCGTGAGGTGGGGGATGAGGTGATCGGCGGATTCGTGGAGCTGGGCTCGCACGGCGCCGAGGTCGACGTCGAGGAGGGCGTGGCCGCGTTTGCGCCAGCGCCCGGCGATCATGACCGCTTCGATGTCGCCGGCCGTCGCGTGCAGGGCCGCGGCGACCGGGTTCGGCGCCGGAGCGTCGATGACGACGAGGTCGGCTTGCATGTCCGGTTCGAGCCGGCCGACGCGGTCGGCGAGGCCGAGTGCTCGCGCGCCTTCGACCGTGGCCCAGGCCAGTGCCTGTTTGGCGGTGATCGTGGTGGTGAGGGAAAACGAGCCGTTCGCCCGGCGGTGGTCGTCGTGGTCATGGCCGCGCTGGTGCGCCAGGGCGATGCGGGCGGCGGAAAGCACGTCGGCGGGGGTGATGGCGTCGGTGTCGGTGCCCAGCGACGGCGCGGAGCCCAGCCGGAGCAGGTGCCCGGTGACGGGGAAGCCGTGGCCTTGGCCGAGTTCGTTCTCGGGCGTGCTGGTGAAAGTGGCGCCCGCGTCGACCAAGGTCTTGAGCCAGTCCTCGGTGAGCCCCGCGCCGTGCACGACGTTGGTGCGGGGGCTCAGCAGTCCGGCGTCCCGCACCGCCGCCCAGCCGGGGCCGGGTTCGCCGCCGCTCTGGTGCATCGACACCACGAGGCCGCGTTCGGCGGCGGCGCGGAAGTCGGCGACCGCGGTGTCCGGAGTGGACAGCTGGGGTCCGCGGACGGCCATGCCGAGGGTGAGCAGCGGGCCGTCGGGCAGCCGGTCGAGCTCGCCGACGGGGTGGGTCGCGTCGGGTGCGGAGTAGGGGGTGCCATGCAGGAACACCCCGCGGATGCCGGACGCCGTGAGGCCCTCGATCGCGGCGTCGGTGTGCTCCGGCGTGGGCGTGTTGTGACACCAGTCGCCGAGGGTGGTGGTGCCGCGATCGAGCTGGTCCAGCGCGCCGGCGAGGGTGCCGATCCGCATGTCCTCGGGACGGTAGTGCCGGGCCACGGCACCGTGCATGCGGCCGAGGTAGTCCGCGAGCGTCCAGTCGGTGCCCACGCCACGCAGGGCGCTCTGCCAGGTGTGCAGGTGGGCGTTGACCAGGCCGGGCATGATGACCCGGCCGGTGACGTCGACGACTTCCGCGCCGGTCGCGTCGAGGCCCTGGCCGACGGCGGTGATGGTGCCGCCGTCGATCAGGATGTCGGCGCGTTCGGCGTCGGGCCGGTGCGGTGCCATGGTGATCACGCGGGCGCCGCGCAGCAGGACGCGGTTCATCCGGCCACCTCCGGGGTCATGGTGCGCACGGCGGCGCGGGTCGAGGTGAGGAAGTCGTGGGTCGCGACGTGCCCGAGGTAGCCGTCGGGCCGGACGAGCAGCAAGGCGTCTCCCTCGAGCCCGTGAACACGGCGGAAGTCACCCCGGTGATCGGTCAGGACGTGGTCGGCTTTGGCCTCGGCGCCGACGACGACACGCTGCAGCGGCGTCCCGGCGGCTGGCCAGTCGAGTTCTTCGCTCGCCGCAGCCGCTTCCGCGCCGTAGGCGACGACGGTGAACTGCGGCCCACGGTAGGTGTCGAACAGGCGCACCGCCTTTCCGTCCGTGCCGCGCAGCTCGGTGTCCGGCGCGCGGTCGCCGACCTGCAGCGTCGTCGTGCGATCGGTTCCAGCGGGCGCGAGCGGGCCGCCGTGGTAGGTCAGTGACAGCTGCTGTTCGTCCTTGCCGCGGCGCAGGCTCGACGGGTCGAGCTTGGCGAGTCCTTCGTACTTCTTCGTGGACAGGCCGAGCACGCCCGCGGCGATGGGGAGGCGTTCGGCTTCGTAGCTGTCGAGCAGGCGTGGGTCGGCTCCGGCGAGGACCTGGGCGAGTTTCCAGCCGAGGTTGTAGGCGTCCTGGATGCCGGTGTTGAGACCCTGTGCCCCGGCGGGGGTGTGCACGTGGGCGGCGTCGCCGGCGAGGAAGACCCGGCCGCGGCGGTAGGCCTCGGCCAGGCGGATGTTGGGCCGGAACACCGACCGCCACCGGATGTCGCGCACGGCGATGGCCCGGTTGCGGGTGTGGGCCCGGATCCGCCGGGTGATCGCCTCCTCACTCTCGGGCGGCTCCTCGTCCGGGGACAGGCGGATCATCCACTGGAACAGGTCCGTGTGGGGCAGCGGGCAGGCGCCGACGAACCGGCCCTGCAAGCCCGGCCAGACGTGCCACCGGTTACCGGATAGGCCGGAGGTGACAGCGTCGACAATGAGCATCCGATCGCCCTCGCGGGTCTCGCCGAGGAACCCCAGCCCGAGCTGCTTGCGGACCGCACTGGAACCGCCGTCGGCGCCCACGAGGTAGCGGGCGGTGATCCGTTCGGGGCCGTCGTCCCCGAGCACGGTGGCGGTGACCGCCGTGCCGTCCTGCTCGAACCCGGTGAGCTCGCGGCCGTATTCGACCCGGCCGCCGAGCTGGGCGAGCCGGTCGTGCAGCACGGCATCGGTGCGGTACTGGGGCATCAGCCGGGTGTTCGGGTAGGGGACGTCGGCGGTGCGGTCGCGGTTACGGAACATCCGCCACGGGACGGTGACCGGACCCAGGTGAATACCCAGGCGGGGGTAGTCGCTGCTGCCGGCGAGGACGTCGTCGAGCACGCCGAGGTCGTCGAACACCTCCAGGGTGCGTGGCTGGAGGCCTTTGGCGCGGGAGCCTTCGAAGGAGTGCGGGGCCTTGTCGATGATCCGGACGGCCAGGCCGCGGCGGGCCAGGTCTATGGCGAGGGTGGTGCCGGCCGGGCCGGAGCCGGCGATCAGGACGTCGAGGGTGTTGTTCATGGTTCCAACCGATCCGGGTGGGAAACGGCGAACGACGCGAGCAGGTCGCCGACGTCGTCCGGCCGTTCGAACGGGGCCATGTGGCCGCATTCGGTGATGACGTGGGTCTGCCGCGGGCGCAGCAGCTCGCGGACGGTGTCGAGGTTGGTGACCGGGGTGACCCGGTCGTCGTCGCCCCACACCAGCAGGACGGGCAGCCCAAGCTCGCCGGTGCTGCGGAACAGGTCCTGCCGCTCGTACAGCGGAAAGTCCTGCAAGGTCCGGAAGAACGCGTAGAGGGAGCCTTCGGACCGGTAGGCGTCCCGCACCATGGCGACCAGCCGGTCGGAGAGCCCGGGGTCGCGGACGTTGTGTCCGAGGTGGTCTTCCAGGAGCTTGCGACCGAAGCGGCGGGCGACGAATCCGGCCACGACGTCGTTGCGCAGCAATCGCTGCGGCAGGGGACGCTCGCCCAGGCCCGCCGGGCCCACGATGGTGAGCGTGGCCACGGCTTCCGGGCGCTGGTTGGCGTAGGCCATCGCGACCAGGGCACCCATCGAGGTGCCGACCACGTGGTGCGGCCCGGCGAGGCCGAGTGCGGCGGTGAGCTCGGTGAGCTGCCGGACGAACAACACCTCGTCGTAGCGGCCCTGGACCCGGTCGGAATAGCCGCGGCCGTAGGCGCTGCAGGCGAGGGTGCGCAGGCCGCGGGCATGCAGCCGCGCGGCGAGCTCGTCCCAGTAGAACAGCGGGATCGTGATGCCGCCGACCAGCACGACGAGCTCACCGTCTTCGGGACCGGCCAGCTCGTAGTGCGTCACCCCATCGGTCAGGTCGACGAAACTGCCGCGCAGGGTCCGGCGCGTGGTCGCGTCGAGCCGGCGGTCCTCATCGGACGCGACGAAGTACTTCATCGCCGCTCCTCGTGCCGGGACAGGAATTCGGCGATCGCCCCGGCGACCCAGTCCGGGTCCTCTTCCGGCAGCAGATGGCCACCGTCGGCGTGGACTCGCTCGACAGCGCCCGGGATGTCGCGAGCGAAGTGCTGCCCGTCGACGCCGGCGCTGCGCAAGACCAGCGTCGGTACTGAGATCTTCGGGATCTCGGTGCTGCGGTCCGGCTGGTCGGTGTTGGCGAAGTCGACGAACGCCGACCGGTTTCCCGGGCGACTGGTGAGCGCGTGTACCCGGTCGACCATGGCGTCGTCCACGATCGCGGAGTTCGCGCCGACCGCTTCCCGCAGCCCGCGTTCGGTCGCGCCGCGCGGGAGCCAGCGCCGCAGCAGCGGGCGCAGCAACGGATTCCGGGCCAGCCGCAAACCGGCAGGCACCGTCTTCTCCGGATAGCCCGTGGCGTTGACCAGCACCAGCGCATCGACCCGTTCCGGGGCGTCCAGGGCCAGGTTCCAGGCTATGTTGCCGCCCAGCGAATTCCCGGCCACCGCGAAGTGCGGCACCCGCAGCGCGGTCATGAACCGGGCGATCGTGCCTGCGTAGGTCCGCACGCGGTAGTCGCGGTCGGGCCGCGGCCCGGTCCGCCCGAAGCCGGGCAGGTCCGGCCGGATCACGTCGTAGGACGTCGACAACAGTGCCGCGACCCGCTCGAAGCCCTCCAACGACGACCCGCTGCCGTGCAACAGCACCACCGCGGGCCCTTGACCTGCGCGTTCGTAGTGAACGCGCAGGCCGTCGACCGAAACTGACTGGATGTGGGTGCTCTTCATAATGGCAACAGTGTTGCCGTTATTGCGCCGGGTGTCAACCTGTGGTCATACTTCTGGGCGTGTCGAGATCCTCCCAGTCAGCCGAAGCCAGTCCGTCCGCACGACGATCGCGGGGCCGTCCTGCCGTCCCACTGGACCGGATCCTCGCCGCGGCGTTGCAGCTCGTCGACGAGGCAGGCGCCGAGGCATTGTCGATGCGGAGCCTCGCCCAGCGGCTCGAATCCGGCACGGCCACGCTCTACCGCCACTTCGGCAACCGGGCAACGTTGATCAACCACGTCATCGACCGCGTGTTCAGCGAGGTCGAACTCGACTCCCGGGCACTGGCGGAGCTGCGCTGGGACCAGGCCTGCCAGGCCGTCGCCCAGGCGATGTTCGACACGCTGGGCAAGCACCGAAAGATCGCGCCCCTGCTGATCGAGCAGACCCCGACCGGACCGAACGCGATGGCGCTGCGAGAGCGCTGCCTGGCCGTCCTGCTCGACGGCGGGTTACCACCGAGCCTCGCGGCGCGCGCCTACGCGACCCTCGCGCGCTACGTCCTCGGGTTCGCCATCCAGCTCGCCGGCTCCGAGAACGGGGCCGAGCGAGAGCGGGTGTCGGCGCGTTTCCACGATCTGTCGTCCGCGGACTTCCCGGCCACGCGCGCGGTCGCGGACTCCCTGCCGGTGCCGCTGGAGGACGAGTTCGCCTTCGGCCTGGAATTGATCGTCAACGGGTTGCGTCAGCTGCACGCCCAGTGATGTCCTGTCGGCCACTGTTCCAGCCCGCCAACAGATCTTCGTCGGCGTCAACCGGTGCAGTGGCGGCGGCCAGGCGAGCAGGTCCGCCTCAGTCGCTGTGGCGCCGGGAGTGAGGGTCACGTACGCGACGGGCACCTCGCCGGAGCGCTCGTCGGGGCGGCCGACCGCGCTGGCCGCGGTGAACTCGGGGTGGGCCAGCAGGGTGTCCTCGATCATCGCCGGGTCGATGTTGTGCCCGCCGCGGATGATGAGGTCCTTGGCCCGGCCGGCCAGGTGCACGAACCCGTCGGCATCGCGCCGGGCCAGGTCGCCGGTGTCCAGCCAGCCGTCGCGGAGTTTGCCGAGGCCGTAGGACGCACCCGGTTTCGTCCCGTCCGACGACGTAGCCGGGGAACACGGTGGGGCCGCTGATGGCCAGGACACCGGTTTCGCCGGCGGGCAGTTCCTCCCCCGTGCCCTGGCGGACGACCTTCACCCGCTGGTACGGCATGCGCTGTCCGACGGTGCCGGGACGCGGTGCGTCGGGGAAACTGCGCGCGCTCGTGCACGTGGCTTCGGTGAGCCCGTAGCCCTCGACGAGCGTGATGCCGGTGTGCCACTGGAAGCTCTCCCGCACCGCGGCGGGCAGGGGCGATGCGCCGACCAGTGCGTAGTGGAGGCTGGAGATGTCAGCGTCCACCGGGCACTGCGCGAGCACCGCGTACACCGTGGGCACGGCGCTCATCGCCGCGATCCGGTAGTGCTCGACGATCTTCCAGAACTCCCCGTACAACGCGAGGTCCCGGTATCCCAGCGGACCGGACCACACTGCCTGCTGGCCTTTGAACAGCGGCGCGAGCAGGGTGACCACGAGGGCGTTGACGTGGAACAGCGGCAGCGCCGCGAAGATGACCGAGTCGTCCCCGAGCAGCGAGTTGGCCGCGATCATCCACGCGTCCGCGACCTCGTTGCTGTGGGTGTGCGCGGCCAGTTTCGGCGCTCCGGTCGTGCCACCGGTGTGGAACAACGCGGCGAGGTCCGTGGCCGAAGGCGGTTCACCGCCGAACACGGAGTGGTCCATTGTGGATGCCAGCTCGGCGAGGTACGCGACCCGGAGGCCGTCGATGGCGGGCAGTGGGGCGGGCTCACCGGTCGCGGCGGTCGGGCGCAGCACGAGGACGACGTCCAGCCCGGGGGCGAGCGCCCGGGCGGCCAGGGTCGCCGGGATCAGGTCGGCGCAGTTGGGCGCCATCAAGGCTACTGCGTCGCCGCGCCGGACCCCGAGTTCGCGCAGCAGGTTCGCGTAGCGGTGCACGTCGGCGAGCAGGTCGGCGAACGTCCGCCGGACGGGTTCACGCCAGCGCGCGGCCACGGGCAGCACGGTCGTCGCCGTGCGGTCGGGCCACGTTGTGGCGGCGCGCGAGAGCAGTGCGTAGGTCGACTCCGGCAACGCCCGGTCGGTGAGCGGGACGGCTTCGATCGCCGCCAGGTCGGCGGGGACGATGATCGCCCGCACCCGCGGGAGTGTACTGCCCCGATCAGTCCGCGATCAGGCCCACGAACCGGCGACGCGGCTCGGAGAAAGCGCTCACCGCGGGCGATCGTCGGCAGGACGCGGCGCTTCCGCACTCCGGCGCCGGACCACCACGGCACTCACCGCGGCTACCCGGTCTCCAGCCGCTGCGCGATCGGGCCGCGGGCAGGTGCCGGCGGGTCCTTGGGCAGCTTCTCCACGGCGCGCGCGAACTCGTCCCAGTTCGCGGCCTCCTTGAGCCGGAACTGCGCCGGCTTGAAGTTCGGGCTCGTGACGTCCAGGCCGAGTTTCGCGTCCTTGAAGAAAACCCTGCCGTTCTCCTTGGCCATGTCCTCGAGCATCGCGGTGAAGTGGCCGGCGAGCCGGTCGCCGGCCTCGGCCAGGTTGTTCCGCGCCGCGCGCACGTCGGCCCGGAACTGGGCCATGATGCGCTGCGGGTCGGTCTCCTCCCAGGTCTTCGTCAGCTGCTTGATCTCGCCGACGACCTTCGCCACGTTCTCCACCCCGCCCACCACGTCCCCGGACTTGGCGGCGGAGATCAGCCCGGCGGTGCTGTAGAACATGTTCAGCGCGAACTCGACCTTCGCGGTCGTGCGGTCCTTCTGCGCGTCGGCGAGGGCCTTGGTGATGTTCGCGGCGAACTTCTCGGCGTTGTCCTCACCGGTGCGCACCAGCAGCGCGTACTGCTCGAGCACCTTGTCCAGGTATGCCGCATATGCGGACTGGTTCCCGACGAACGCCTTGAGGTCGTTGAGCCTGCTCGTCACCGCGCGGGCGGCCGACCCGGTCCACTCGGCCAGGTTGCCGGTCGCGGTGGTGAACTTCTCGTCCACGTCGTCGACGGTCACGTTCGCCGCGGCCAGTTCCCGGCGCGCATCGTCGGCGGCCGCGGCCGCGCCGCCCTGGTAGCCGTGCAGTTCGCCGAGCAGGGAGTAGGCCTCCCAGACCACGTCCTTCTTCTTCGCCGCGTCGATCGACAGCTTCCGGACGTATTCGTCGGTCTGGGTGCCCACCCCCTCGATCACCGGCGGCGGCGACTGCTGGAGCAGGATCTTCGCGCAGTCCTCGATGACCCCGGCCAGTCGCAGGAACTCGGCGAACAGCTGCTCCCGGTACTCCTCGTACGCGCTCAAGCCGGTCAGCCCTCCTGGCCGTCGGCGCGGGCGTACAGCGCCTTGATCTTCAACATGGCCTGTCCCGCGTACTCCAGTTCGTCCTTGACGTGCACCTGGCGGCGCTCGACCAGGTCGGTCATCCGCGCGATAACCCCTTCGAGCTTGCGCAGCGGCAGGTTCTCGGTGTCACCGCGCAACAGGTCGTCCAACGTGGACCCGTCGGTGAACTGGACGTTCGCCCGGCACTTGTGCACCCGTCCCGCGACGTCCTGCGCCCATCCGCCCGCCTCGGTGAGGGCCTTGCCCGCCGCCTCCAGACTGCTCAGGTCGACCTCGTAGCCGTTGCTCAACGCAGCCTCCCCTCCACGCTCCCCGCGATCGGGCGAGTGTGCCGCGCGGACGGGACGGCCGTACAGGTCCATTCCGGACAATGTCCGGTTGCGGTCACAACCAGCCGCGGCGGACGGCGGCCACCCCGGCGGCGAACCGGCTGTCGACCTGCAGGACCTCCAGGATCGCGCCGACGTGGCGGCGGACCGTGCGCACCGCGGTGCCGGTCTGGCGGGCGATCGCCTCGTCGGTGAGGCCGGCCGCCAGCAGGTGCAGAACCTTGTGGCGGGCGGGGGTGAGCTCGGCCGGGGCCGCCTCGCCGATGGCCGTGGTGTCCGGCGCGTGCCAGAGCGCGTCGAACCACTCGGCTAACAGCCCGAGCAGGGCGGGGGAGCGGATCAGCAGCGCGCCGTCGGCGCCCGTGCGGTCGATGGTGACCAGCGCGACGTGGTCGTCGACGTGCATCATCTTCACCGGCACCGACCGCCGGATGCGGGCCTGCTCACCGGCGCGGACGGACTCCTCGATGCTATGCGAGCCCCACTCGTCCGAGGCGTGCTCGGTGTCGTAGAGCATGCGGAACTCCACCCCGGCGGCGATGGCGTCGGGCGGCGGCAAGAGCAGGCCCTCGGTGGTCGGGTTGTGGCCGGACCTGGCGTTGAAGGTGGCGCGGAGAAGGCGGCGCGGGGAGCGGTAGAGCCCGGCCGCCAGCCGGGCCATCTCGGCCGGATCGCGGACCGCCTGGACGTCCTCGCCGTCGAGCGCGTCCTGCGACAGGCCGGTGGTCGGCGCGACCAGGTCGGCGAACCGCTCCCACGACTCCGCCAGGCCCGCCTGCAGCGCCGCCAGGTGCCGGTGCTGCCGGTCGATCAAGCGGCGCAGCGCGATCACCGGGTGCACCACGCGCACATACCGGTGGTCGCCCGCGCCGGCCATCGTGACGAGGCCGGCGTCGAGCAGTTCCCGGCCGGCGGGGTCGTCGAGGTCGAACCGGCCGGCCCCGGGCCCGGCCGGGATCTCGCCCGCGGCGTGCAGGCGTTCGTACGCCTCCGCGGCCGCCTCCGACACCAACCCAGCCAGCACCATCGCCACCACGGTTCCTCCTGACGCCCGGAAACGGGGACATCATCACCCGGCCGCCCGTCCGGTGCGCGCAGTGGGCACCCACCGCGAGAGCATTAATTAATAATTAATCTTGACGCGCCCACCCCCGGCAAGCGAGACTCGTCCCGCAAGCGAGCGGGTCCGCGACAAGCCGGCACCCGGGTCAACGAAGGAGAGACATGGGCGCAACGAGGCGTCTCGGCCGCGCCGGGCTGGCGTTGCTCGTCGTGGCGGCGCTCGGCCTGGTCACCGCCTGCGCGGGCAAGGTGGGCGAGAACGGCCGGTTCGGCGTCGTCTACATGGACGCGCAGGGCTACTACGCCGGCGTGCGGGCCGGAATGCAGCAGGAGGCCGAGGCCCTCGGCCGCGTGCCACAGCTGCTGCAACTCAACGCGCAGGGCGACGCGTCGAAGGAGAGCACGTTCGTCGACCAGGTGAGCGCCGCGAAGGTGGACGCGCTCATCCTGTCCCCGGCGTCGGCGACCGCGTCGGTCCCTGCGATCCGCCTCGCGCACGCCAGCGGCATCCCCGTCATCTGCTACAACACCTGCATCGCCGACGAGAGCGCCCGCAAGTACGTCTCGGCGTACGTGCTGGGCGATCCGGTGCGCTTCGGCGCCCTGCTCGGCGACCAGGCCGCCGACCACTTCCTCGCCGCGGGCAAGACCGCGCCGAAGATCGCCGTCGTCAACTGCGAGTTCGTCGAGGTCTGCGTCCAGCGCAGGCTCGGCTTCGAGCAGGCGCTCAAGGCCAAGCTCCCGGCCGCCGCGATCGTGGCGAACCAGGAGGGCGCGACGATCGACGACGCGGTCGACGTGGCCGAGCGGATCCTCACCGCGCACCCCGACGTGGACGCGTTCTACGGCGAGGCCGGCGGCGCCACCATGGGCGCGGTCCGCGCCGTGCAGGCCCGCGGCAAGGTCGGCCAGACCGTCGTGTTCGGCAGCGACATGTCGACCGAGGCGGCGCAGGCGCTGGCCGCGAACACCGTCCTCAAGGGAGTCGTCGACATCTCCGGCATCGCGGTCGGCAAGCTCGCCGCGAAGGCCGCCGACCAGGTGCGGCGCGGCGAGCTGACCGAATACACGGTCGTGCCGGCGCCGATCGACCTCTACGCCTCGCCCGAAGACGGCCGCGCCTGGCTGAGCGCGCACCCGGACGGTGTCCCGTGACCGTCCACACCAGACCGCAGAGCGAAGGAGAAGCCGTGGCTGCCAACGTCATCGAGGTCGACGGCGTCACCAAGCACTACCCCGGCGTGCAGGCGCTCACCGACGCCGCCATGACCATCCGCGAGGGCGAGATCCGCGCTCTGCTCGGCCGCAACGGCGCGGGCAAGTCGACGCTCATCCGCGTGCTGTCCGGGGTGGAGCGAGCCGACGCGGGCACCGTCACCGTCGCGGGCGAGCGGCTCGGCGACGGCGGCGTGCGCCGCGCGGCCGAGCTCGGCGTCAGCACCGTGCACCAGGAACTGAGCCTGGTCGCCGAGGTCAGCGTCGCGGAGAACCTCTACCTGGGCCGCTGGCCGCGACGCGGCGGAGCCGTCGACTACGCCACGATGCGCGCCGGCGCGCGGGCGGTGTTCGGCAGGCTCGGGCTGGGCATCGACCCGGCCGCGCCGGTCGGCGAGCTGTCGCTGGCGCACCGGCAGCTCGTGGAGATCTGCCGTGCGGTGCGGGAACAGCCGCGGCTGCTGATCCTCGACGAGCCCACCAGCGCGCTCGCCGCGGGCGAGGTCGACATCGTGCTCGACACCGTCACCCGCATCGCCGCCGAGGGCGTAGCCGTGCTCTACGTCAGCCACCGGCTCGAAGAGATCCGCCGCATCGCCCACAGCGCGACCGTGATGCGCGACGGGCGGGTCGTGGACACGGTCGACGCGACCGGCACCGGCACCGACCGGATCGTCCAGCTCATGCTCGGCGACTCCGCGACGGCCGCGCAACGACCGCCCGCGCGCGAGGTCGATCGGACCGGCGTGCCGGCGTTGTCGGTGCGCGGCCTGTCGGTGCCGCCCAAGGTCCTCGACGTCTCGTTCGACGTGCACCCCGGCGAGATCCTCGGGCTCGGCGGGCTGCTCGGCTCCGGCCGCACCGAGGTGCTGCGCGCCATCGCCGGGTTCACCCCGGCCGCGGCGGGCACCATCGCCGTCGACGGCCGGGACGTCACCCGCCCGACCCCGGCGGTGATGAAGCGCCTCGGCGTCGGCATGACCCCGGAGGACCGCAAGGACGAAGGCGTCGTCCCGCTCCTCGGCGTCGACGAGAACCTCGTGATGTCGGAGTTCGGCACCGTGAAGTCCGGGCCGGCCATCCGGCCGGCGCGCGTCCGGCGGGCGGCGCGGCGGCTCATCGAGCGGCTGTCCATCGCCACCGCGGCGCCGGAAACCCCGATCGTCAACCTCAGCGGCGGCAACCAGCAGAAGGCCGTGATCGGCCGCTGGCTGCACGCGGGCAGCCGCATCCTGCTGCTCGACGAGCCGACCCGCGGCGTGGACGTGCAGGCCAAGGCCGAGATCTACCGCCTGGTGCGGGAGGTCGCCGACGCCGGGGCCGCCGTCGTGTTCGTCTCCGGCGAGCTCGAGGAACTGCCCCTGGTGTGCGACCGGGTGCTCGCGCTGCGCGCCGGACGCGTCGCCGGCGAGCTGACCGGCGCGGGCCTGACCACCGATTCCGTGCTCTCCGCCGCGATGGCGGCCTGAGAAACAAGGGAAGACCATGACCGTTATCGACTCCCCGGCCGAGCAGCGTCGCAGCCGGGCGGGCCGCCGGTTCGGCGGGCGCTCGCTCAACGAGATCGGCCTGATCGCCGCGATCGTCGTGCTCTACGTCGCGCTCGGCAGCAGCGCCGCCGGGTTCCTCAGCCTGGACAACCAGCTCGGCATGCTCCGCGACGCCGCCACCGTCGGCATCGCCGCGTGGGGCGTGACCCTGGTGATCATCGCGGGCGAGATCGACATCAGCATCGGCCCGGCCGTCGCGTTCTCCTCGGTGCTGGTGGCCAAGGGCGCGGCGGAATGGGGCCTCGGCGTCGCCGGCGGCATCCTGCTGACCCTGCTCGCCGGTCTCGCCTGGGGCGCGCTGGCCGGCTGGCTGCGTGCCCGGTTCGACGTGCCGTCGTTCATCGCCACCCTCGGCGTGTGGAGCGCCCTGGGCGGCCTCGGTCTCTACCTCACCGACGCGCTGCCGGTCGTGCTGCCCGACAGCGGGCTGATGACCGTCCTCGGCGGTTCGGTCCTGGGCATCCCGACCCCGGCGATCATCATGGTGGTGCTGTTCTTCGTCTTCGCCTACGTCGCTCGCTACACCGCCTACGGCCGCTCGGTCTACGCGGTGGGCGGCAACGCGCCCGCGGCGCGGATGGCGGGCATCAACCTCGCGAAGATCCGCATCCTGCTGTTCGCCACCACTGGCCTGCTGTCGGCGATCACCGGGATCCTGCTGGCCGCGCGGCTCGGCTCCGGCAACGGCGGCGCGGCCTCCGGGCTGGAGTTCGACGTCATCGCCGCGGTCGTCATCGGCGGCACCGCGCTCGCGGGCGGACGCGGATCGATGCTCGGCACGCTGCTGGGCGTCGTGTTCATCACCGTCATCGGCAACGGGCTGGTGCTGCTCGGGGTGGACTCGTTCCTGCAGAACGTGGTGCGGGGCGTGATCATCGTGGTGGCCGTGCTGGTGAACGTGATCATCACCAAGCGGGCGCGGGCGACGAGGGAGAGCTAGTGAGCGACCAGATGAGGGGCGTCTACCTGCCCGGGAACTCCACGGCGGTGCTGCGTGACCTGCCGGTGCCGGAGCCGGGCCACGGCCAGGTGCTGGTCGAGGTCGGCGCGTCCGGGATCTGCGGGTCCGACATCGGCTACATCTACCACGAGCACAAGGGCCACCGCGGCGTCGACGGCCCCGCCTACCGCGGCGTCGTCGCCGGTCACGAGCCGTCCGGCCGGATCGTCGCCGCGGGTCCCGGCTGCCGCCGGTTCGGCGTGGACGACCGGGTGATCGTCTACCACATCGCCGGGTGCGGGGTGTGCGACAACTGCCGCCGCGGCTACCTGATCAGCTGCACCGGCCCGCAGCGCCAGGCCTACGGGTGGCAGCGCGACGGCGGGCACGCCCACTACGTGCTGGCCGAGGAGTCGACCTGCGTGCCGCTGCCCGACGAGCTGTCCTACGTGGACGGTGCGCTGATCGCCTGCGGCTTCGGCACCGCCTACGAGGGCCTGCGGCGCATCGGCGTCAACGGCGACGGCGACCTGCTCGTCGTCGGGCTCGGGCCGGTCGGGCTCGCGGCAGGCATGATCGGCAAGGGCATGGGCGCGCGCCGGATCGTCGGCGTGGAGCCGTCCCCGCAGCGGCGGGAGTGGGCCGCCGGACTGGACGTGTTCGACGAGGTGGTGACCCCGGACGCGGAGGTCGCGCCGGCGTTCGCCACCACGATCGACTGCTCGGGCTCGCGTGCCGGCCGTGCCACCGCGATCGTCGGTGCGGCGGAGTGGGGCCGGGTGTCGCTCGTCGGCGAGGGCGGCACGCTGGAGACGGAGGTCTCCGACGCGTTGCTGCACAAGCAGTTGACGCTCTACGCCTCCTGGGTCACGTCGGTGCCCGCGATGAGCGAGCTGGCCGTCAACCTCGCGCGCTGGGGCCTGCGGCCGGAACGGGTCGTCAGCGACCGGTTCCCGCTCGATGAAGCCGACAAGGCCTACGCGCTGGCCGCGGGCGCCAGCGCGGGCAAGGTGGTCCTGCTGCCGTGATCGACCGCGACGGCGAGGTGCTCTGGCTGGACAACGGCCTGGTGCGCCTCGGCCTGGTGCCCGCGCTCGGCGGGCGGCTGCTGTCCCTGTCCACTCCGGACGGGCGCGAAGTGCTGTGGCGCAACGAGAAGCTGCTCACCGACCGGCTGGAGCTCCGCCAGGAGCACCGGCCGCACGGGGGCAGCCTCGGCGACTGGGTGAACTACGGCGGCGACAAGACCTGGCCGGCGCCGCAGGGCTGGGAGCGGGCGGACCAGTGGGCCGGGCCGCCCGACCCGGTGCTCGACTCCGGGCGCTACGAGGTGACGGCCGAGCAGACCGCGGACAGCGCCGTGGTCACCCTGACCAGCGGCGACGACCCGCGCACCGGCCTGCGGCTGACCCGGCGCTTCGAGCTGGGCCGCCGCAGCGGCTACCGGATGACGCTCACCGCCCGCAACACCAGCGCGCGCACGGTGCGGTGGGCGCTGTGGAACGTGACGCAACTGGGGCCGGGCGAGGTGCGCGTGGACGGCCCGGCCGAGGTCACCGAGCTGCTCGCGGGAACCGCTTTCCCGGAGTGGCACGAGGTGCCCGGCGGGGTGCGGGTGCCCGCCCAGGACGTGGTCGGCAAGCTCGGCTTCCCGGGCGCCACCGGGCGGATCACGCACACCGCGGACGGCCTGACCTGGACGCAGACGTTCGCGGTGGACGAGGACGCCGAGTACCCGGACCGGGGGTCGCGGGCCGAGGTGTGGCTGGAGTGCCCGCAGCCGCGGCCGCTGGCCGCGCTCGGCGACCTGGACCCGCCGGCGCGGATCGTCGAGTGCGAGGTGCTCGGCCCGCTGACCACGCTCGCGCCCGGCGAGGCGACGACGTTGACGATCGACTGCACGATCGAGGGGGAGTGATGCGGGGAAAGGTCGCGGTGGTCACGGGCGCCGCGCAGGGAATCGGAGCGGCGACCGCGATCCGGCTCGCCGCCGACGGCGCGGCGGTGGCGCTGCTCGACGTCGCCGACGCCACGGACGTCGCCCGGCGGATCACCGACGCCGGCGGCCGGGCGCTCGCGCTGACCTGCGACGTCAGCTCCGAGGCGGACTGGGCGCGCGCCGTCGGACGCTGCCGGGAAGAGCTGGGGCCGGTCGACGTGCTGGTCAGCAACGCCTACACCGTCGACGTGCGGCCGGCGCACGAAACCACGCTGGCGTCCTGGGAGCGGCAGTTGTCGGTCAACCTCACCGGCACGTTCCTCGGGTTCCGCGCCTGCCTGGACGACCTGTCGCGGGAGGCCCGCGGCGCGGTGGTGCTGACCTCGTCGGTGCACGCGCTGGTCGGCCTGCCAGGGCGGCCCGCGTACGCGGCGACCAAGGCCGCGCTGACCGGGCTCGCGCGCCAGCTCGCCGTCGAGTACGGCACCGTCCTGCGGGTCAACTGCGTGCTGCCCGGACCGGTCCTGACCGCGGCGTGGGACGGCATCGGCGAGGACGACCGGCGGCACAGTGCCGAGGAAACCGCCGTGAAAAGGTTGGGCACTCCGGAGGAAGTCGCGGCGGCGATAGCGTTCCTGGCCGGTGACGACGCCTCGTTCGTCACCGGCGCGGCGCTGACCGTCGACGGCGGCTGGAGCGTCTACAAGAGGTCTTCGTGAGGAGGTACGGGGGATGACCGCCTACAGCGGCCGGGGCGTGCACGGGCAGACCGTGGCCACGCTCGGCGCGCGCATCGTCGCCGGGGAGATCGCCGAAGGCGCCGTGATCGACCTCGCCGAGCTGGGGCGCGACCTCGACGTCAGCATGACCGTGCTGCGTGAAGCACTGAAGGTGCTGGCGGCCAAGGGACTGGTCGAGGCGCGCCAGAAGCGGGGGACGTCGGTGCGGGCGCGGGTGCACTGGAACCTGCTGGACAGCGACGTGATCCGCTGGCGCAGCGAAGCCGGCGACACCGCGGCCGTGCTGCGCGACCTGGCGGAGGTGCGGGCCGTGGTCGAGCCGGCGGCGGCGTCGATGGCGGCGCTGCGGCGCGACGAGGACGACCTCGCCGAGCTGGACGCCGCGCTGGCGGACATGCGCACCGCGGTCGGCCCGGCCGCCCAAGTGGCCGCGGACCTGCGCTGGCACCGCGCGCTGCTGCGGGCCACGCACAACGAAATGCTGTCCCGGATGGACGTGTTCATCGAGCCCGCGCTGCGGTTGCGCGACGCGCTCGTGCACGAGGCGCACGACGACGACCCGGAGCCGAGCCACGCGGTCGTCGTGGACGCCGTGCGCCGGGGCGCGCCGGAGGAGGCCGCGGCCGCGGTGAGCGCGCTGCTGGACAAGGCGTCCTCCGACGTCGCCGGGATCATCGGGGAGAAGGACGCGTGAAGATCGTTTCGGTGGAGACGTTCCTGGTGCCGCCGCGCTGGCTGTTCTGCCGCGTGGCCACCGACGACGGTCTCGTCGGCTGGGGCGAGCCCGTCGTGGAGGGGCGTGCGGAAACCGTGCGGGCGGCCGTCGACGAGTTGTCCGACCTGCTGCTGGGCCGGGACCCGCGCCGCGTCGAGGACCTGTGGCAGGTGATGACCAAGGCCGCGTTCTACCGCGGCGGGCCGGTGTTGTCGAGCGCGGTGGCCGGGATCGACCAGGCGCTGTGGGACATCCTCGGCAAGTCGCTCGGGGTGCCGGTGCACCAGCTGCTGGGCGGCGCGGTGCGGGACGAGGTGCGGGTATACGGCTGGATCGGCGGCGACGAGCCGTCCGCGGTCGCCGAGGCCGCCGCGGCGCAGGCCGAGGCCGGGCTGACCGCGGTGAAGATGAACGCGTCCGGGCGGATCGGGCGGATGCCGAACCGGGCCGAGGTCGACGACGTGGTGTCGCGGCTGGCGGCGGTGCGCGAGGTGCTGGGCGATTCCCGGGACGTGGCGGTCGACTTCCACGGCCGGTTCGGGGTCGCGGCGGCGCGGCGCGTGATTCCGGAGCTGGCGCCGTTGCACCCGTTGTTCGTCGAGGAGCCGGTGCTGCCGGAGTACGCGCACCGGCTCGGCGACGTGGTGTCGGCGAGCGCGGTGCCGGTGGCGTGCGGGGAGCGGTTGTACTCGCGGTCGGAGTTCCTGCCGGTGCTGCAGGCGGGTGTCGCGGTGGTGCAGCCGGATCTGTCGCACGCGGGCGGGATTTCGGAGGTGCGGCGGATCGCCTCGCTGGCGGAGACCTTCGACGCGCTGGTCGCCCCGCACTGCCCGCTCGGGCCGCTGTCGCTGGCGGCGAGCCTGCAGGTCGCGTTCGCCACGCCGAACTTCCTCATCCAGGAGCAGAGCATCGGCATCCACTACAACGCCGGGGCCGAGCCGCTGGACTACCTGGCCGACGTGCGGCCGTTCGCGTTCCACGACGGCGCAATCCGCCGGTGGGACGCGCCGGGGCTGGGGGTCGAGATCGACGAGGACGCGGTGCGCAAGGCCGACGCCGTGGGTCACCGGTGGCGGCCGCCGGTGTGGCGGCACCCCGACGGATCGTTCGCGGAGTGGTGATGAGTCCGGAGTGGACGGTGTTGTCGGCCGAGCGGTTCGCGCTCGGTGAGGGTTTGCGTTCGGTGTCCGGTGGTCTGGTGATGACGGACATCCTCAGTGGACGGTTGCTGTCGGTGGACACCGGCGAGGTGCTGGTGTCCCTGGACGAGCCGCTGGGCGCGGTGGCGCCACTGGCCGGGGGTGGGTGGATCGCCGCGGCCGGGCGGGGGATGGCGGTGCTGGACGGCGGGGTGCGGTGGCTCGCCCGGCCGGTTGATGCGTCGATGCGGATGAACGACGGCGTGGCGGACGCGTCGGGACGCTTCTGGGCGGGCGCGATGGCGTGGGACGCGCGGCCGGGGGCGGGACGGCTGTTCCGGGTCGATCCGGACGGTTCGGTGCACACGGTGCTCGAGGGCCTGACCGTGCCGAACGGCCCGGTGTTCGCCGGGGACACGATGTACCTGGCGGACAGCGCGGCCGGGGTGATCCACCGGTACGAGGTGTCCGAGGCGGGGGAGCTCGGCCCCGGTGAGCTGTTCGCGCGCGTCGAGGAGGGCAGCCCGGACGGAATGACGGTCGACGCGGAGGGCTACGTGTGGTCGGCGATCTGGGGAGCGTCCCGCGTGGTGCGTTTCGCGCCGGACGGGACGGTCGACCGGGTGCTCCTGGTGCCGGCCGTCCAGCCGACGAGTGTCTGCCTGGCGGGTGGCCGGCTGATAGTCACGTCGGCGACGCACGGGCTGGCCGCGCCGGGGCCGCTGGACGGCGCGGTGCTGACAACGCCGTGTTCTGTGGCGGCGGCGCCCGCGTGTGCGGCCCGTGTGCGGCCCGGCTTGCCCACGGTTCGGCTGGGCAAGACCATTACGCCCGAGGACGTCCGTTCGCTGGACGACTGAGTGGGTGCGGTCGCCTCCCACGGCGAATCGGCACGTCCGGCGCCGTCAACGGGGGCGGACGGGGCAGTGCTGGACCTGCGGCGGCTGCCTGTCCGGCTCGCGTGGGAGCCGGGTGCGCCGCCGCTGGGGAGGGCCGGGTGTGGGCTGCCCCGGCCGCGTAGGCGCGCGTGACAGGATGGCCGCATGGTTGCCGGATCCGCGGGTCGTCCCTGGCGGGGTGTCGACGCCGATGAGCGGCAGGCCCGCCGGCGGGAGCGGCTCGTCTCGGCGGCCTTCGACATCATGGGCACCGACGGCGCCGCCGCGGTGACCATGCGCGGCGTCTGCCGCGCCGCGAAGCTGACCGAGCGCTACTTCTACGAGAGCTTCGCCCGGCGCGAGGACCTGCTGGTCGCCGTGCTGGAGGACGTTGCCGGGCAGGCTCGTGAGGTGCTGCTCGCCGCGCTCGCGGAGGCCCCGGACGACACCGCCGCCATGGTCCGCCACGCCGTCGCCGAGTTCACCGCCTTCGTCACCGGCGACCCGCGCCGCGGGCGCATCCTCTTCGTCGAGTCGCTGGCCGCGCCGGAGCTGTCCACCCGCGGCGGCGAACTGGTCGGCGAGTTCACCGCCACCATCGCGCAGGCCCTGCGCAGCCCCGCGCTGGCCGGCGAGAACGCCGACGACCGCGACGTGGACCTCAACGCCCAGGCGGTTTTCGGTGCGCTGGCCTACCTGTTCCAGGGCTGGCTCGCCGGGCGGCTGGACGTGTCCCGGGAGCGGTTCGTCGCCCACGCGGTGCAGGTGATCGAGCACCTGGCGCGGGCGCACTCCGCCTGACCTGCCCCGCACACCGGCGCATGCGCCCGGCTCATGGCGCCCCGCGGGCGCGCGCCGCCTGGCCGGGCCGCCGCCCGCGGGCGCGCGCCGCCTGGCTTGCCCTACGCAGGCGCATCCGCCCGGCTCATGCCGCCCCGCGGGCGCGCGCCGCCTGACCTGCCCCACACAGGCGCATCCGCCCGGCTCATGGCACCCCGCCGGCCACGCCGCCTGACCTGGCCCCCGCCCCCGCGGGCCCACTCCGCCTGACCTGCCCCGCGCAGGCGAATCCGCCCGCATTCCGCTCGATCTGCACCACCCCGCGAGTGCCCCAACACCCCTCCCAAACCTGACATCACCTGATGTTGACATCACCCGATGTCTCTTTTACCGTCGGCGGAGTACCAGGCAGCGAGGAGGCTTCCATGCGTGAGCGAGTCCGGGTGGCGATCATCGGCGCCGGGTTCGGGGGGCTGGGCACCGCGATCGGCCTCAAGCGCGCCGGCATCGACGACTTCGTCGTCCTCGAACGCGCCGCCGACGTGGGCGGCACCTGGCACGCCAACACCTACCCGGGCGCGCAGTGCGACATCCCGTCCATCCTGTACTCGTTCTCGTTCGCGCCGAACCCGCGCTGGAGCCGCCTCTACCCGTACCAGCCGGAGATCCGCGACTACCTGCGCCGCTGCGCCGAAGACTTCGGCATCACGCCCCACCTCCGCCTGCGCCACGAGGTCCGCGAAGCGAGCTGGCGGGACGGCGCCTGGCACATCACCACCGACCGGGGTGCCTGGGAAGCGCAGGTGCTCGTCGGCGCGATCGGCCCCTTCAGCGAACCCGCGGTGCCGGACCTGCCGGGCCTGAACCGCTTCCGGGGCACCACCTTCCACACGTCCACTTGGGACCACGACCAGAACCTCGACGGCCGCCGCGTCGCGGTCGTCGGCACCGGTGCCTCCGCCGTGCAGATCATCCCGCAGCTGCAGCCGCGGGTCGCGCGCCTCACCGTCTTCCAGCGCACCCCGACCTGGATCATGCCCCACCCGGACCGCCCGGTCACCGGTCTGCGGCGCCGCCTCCTCGGCCAGGTCCCCGGCGCGCTGAGCCTCGCCCGCACCGGGTTCGACCTGGTGCAGGAAGCCCTCGTGCCGGGCCTGGTGCACCAGCCGCTGCTGCTCAAGGGCATGGAGGCCGTCGCCCGCGCCCACCTGCGCCGCCAGGTCCGCGACCCGCGGCTGCGCGCCAAGCTCACCCCGTCCTACGCGTTCGGCTGCAAGCGCCCCACCTTCTCCAACGCCTACTACCCGGCGCTGGCCCAGCGCAACACCGACGTCGTCACCGAGCCGATCAAGGAGGTGACCGAACGCGGCATCGTCACCGGCGACGGCGCCGAGCACCCGGCCGACACCATCGTCTTCGGCACCGGTTTCCGCATGACCGACCACCCCGGCTTCACCCGGCTGCGCGGCCGGGACGGCCGCACCCTGGCCGAGGTCTGGAACGGCAGCCCGCGCGCCTACCTGGGCACCACGGTCGCCGGCTTTCCCAACTTCTTCCTGCTGCTCGGGCCGAACTCGGTCGTCTACACCTCCCAGGTCGTCACGATCGAAGCCCAGGTCGCCTACATCCTCGACTGCCTGCGCGAAATGGACCGAAGAGGACTGTCCACACTGGAGGTCAAGGCGACGGCGCAGCAGGACTACGTGCGGCGCGTCGACCACGGCCTGCGCAACTCGGTGTGGAACACCGGCGGCTGCCGCAGCTACTACCTCGACTCCGCGGGGCGCAACTTCACCTTCTTCCCCGGTTTCAACCGCACCTTCCGTGCCACCACCCGGCGGGTCGACCTCGCCGACTACCACCTGGAGAGGACGGCGTGATGTTCCGCATCGGCAAACCCCGCATCGACCCCCGCGGCGCCCGGCGCTACACCGGTGAGGCGTACGCGATCGCCGCGCGCGACGTGCACTTCTCCTGGGACGACGTGCCCCTGCACTACATCCCCGGCGAGCCCATGGCGACGCACCTGATCAACGTGATGCACCTGGTGCTCCCCGAGGGCGAGCGCGCCATGTCGGCGGCACTGGCCGAGGCGCTGCCGCTGATCGACGACCCGCGGCTGCGCGAGGAGGTCACCGGTTTCGTCGGGCAGGAAGCCGTGCACGCCTCGTCCCACGAAGGCGCCCGGGGCCACCTCGCCGAGCTCGGCCTGCCCGTCGAACCGGTCGCCCGCAAGATGGACTGGCTCGTCGACCGGGTCCTCGGCGACCACGGCCTGTCCGGCAAAGCCAAGCACGCGTGGCTGTGCGAGCGGCTCGGCCTGTTCGCCGCGATGGAGCACTACACGGCGGTGGTCGGGGAGTGGCTGCTCGGCGCCGACCACCTGCAGCGCGCCGGCATGCACCCGGTCATGCTGGACCTGATCCGCTGGCACGGCGCGGAGGAGGTCGAGCACCGCAACGTCGCCTTCGACGCCTTCATGCACGTCGACGGCGGCTACGCCCGCCGCGTGCGCACCGCGTTGATCGCCAGCTTCACCCTCGCCGTGCTGTTCGTCGGCACCGGCCGCTACCTCTACAACGCCGATCCCACCCAGGACAAGGGCGGGCCGTGGTGGCGCGAACTGATCAGCGCCACCCGCCGCGGCGTGACGCCCAAGCTGTCGATCTTCCTCACCGAGATCCCGAAGTACCTGCGGCCCAGCTTCCACCCGTCGCAGATGGGCAGCATGGACAAGGCCGTCCGCTACCTGGCCCAGTCGCCGGCCGCCAACGCCGCATGACCACCGCGGGCATGCGCCTGGCCGCGGCGGCCAGCGGCGCGTACCGGCGGGTGTTCGCCGCCGGGCCGGTCGCGCCGCTGCTGTCGCGGCCGAATCCGGTGCGCCGCACCGGTTACGACCTCGACGTCGTGGTCCAGCGAGTGCGGCAGGAGGCCGAGGACGTCGTCAGCCTGACGTTGGCGGGCGACGACCTGCCGGCGTGGCTGCCGGGCGCGCACCTGGACGTGTTCCTGCCGTCGGGGCTCCAGCGCGCGTATTCGTTGTGCGGCGATCCGGCCGAATCGACTTACCGCATCGCCGTGCGGCGTCTCGGTGCGGGCTCGCGGGAAGTGCACGCGCTGCGGGAGGGGGACCGGCTCCGGGTGCGCGGGCCGCGCAATGCGTTTTCCCTGGTCGGCAACGCACCGTCCTACCTGTTCGTCGCCGCGGGCATCGGCATCACGCCGATCCTGCCGATGGCCCGTGCCCGCCGCGGTCGCCTTGTCTACTTGGGACGGTCGCGGGCGACCATGCCGTTCCTGTCCGAACTGGACGACGCCGAGGTCCGCCCCGACGACGAGTGCGGTCCGCCCGACCTGCGGGAGATCCTCTCCCTCGCCGAGCCGGGGGCCGCGGTGTACCTGTGTGGTCCGCCGCCGTTGATGGCCGGAGCGCAGCGGATCCTGCGCGCGATCAACCCCACGGCGTCCCTGCACACCGAGCGGTTCAGCCCGCCGGTGGTGGAGGGCGGGAGGCCGTTCGAGGTCCACCTGCGCCGCAGCGGGAAGACGGTGGAGGTGGGTGCGGAAGAAGGCGCTCTCGCCGCGATCGGCCGGGTGCTGGACGTGCCGTACTCGTGCCGTCAGGGGTTCTGCGGCACCTGCAAGGTCCGCGTGCTCGACGGCGAGGTCGATCACCGCGACCGTCTGCTCACCCCAGCCGAACGCGACGACGCGATGCTCGTCTGCGTTTCCCGCGCCACCGGCCGTCTCGTTCTCGATCTCTGAGGAGTGTCATGACTGTCGTCGACCACGACGTGACCACCGGCGTCACGGCCGCCGTGCAGGCAGCGCGAGCGGCCGCGCCGGGCTGGGCCGAGCTCGGCTTCACCGGGCGGTCCCGGCGCTTGCGAGCCTGGCGGCGGGCCATCGCCCGGGGCGCGACCGAGCTGGCCGGGCTGATCCACCGCGAGATGGGCAAACCGCTGCCGGACGCGATGCTGGAGATCGCGATGGCTCTGGAGCACCTGGCGTGGGCCGAACGCAATGCCGAGGCCGTGCTCGGCCCGCGCACGGTGCGGCCCGGCGCGCTCACCGCCAACCACAAGTGCGTCGTCGAGTACCGGCCCCACGGCGTGGTCGGTGTGATCGGGCCGTGGAACTACCCGGTCTTCACGCCGCTGGGCTCGATCGCGGCCGCGCTCGCCGCGGGCAACACGGTGGTGTTCAAGCCCAGCGAGTACACGCCCGAGGTCGGCCGCTGGCTGGGCGAGGCGTTCGGCGACGCGTCGGTGCTGGGGGTCGTCACCGGCGACGGCCGAACCGGCGCCGCGTTGTGCCGGTCCGGTGTGGACAAGATCGGCTTCACCGGCTCCACCGCGACCGGCCGCCGGGTCATGGCCGCCTGCGCCGAGTCGGTCACGCCGGTGCTGATGGAGTGCGGCGGCAAGGACGCCCTGCTCGTGGACGCCGACGCCGATTTGGACGCGGCCGCGGACGCCGCGGTGTGGGGCGGCATGTCCAACGCCGGTCAGACCTGCCTGGCGGTCGAGCGGGTGTACGTCCACCGGGACGTGCATGACGCGTTCCTGGAGAAGGTCGTCGCTCTGGCGCGTGGGGTGCGGGCCGGCGAGCACATCGGGCCGGTCACCATGCCCGGCCAGGTGGAGGTCATCGACAGCCACATCCGCGACGCGCTGGACCGCGGCGGCCGCGCGGTGCTGGGCGGGCCGGACGCCGTGCGGGGCCGGTTCGTCGAGCCGACGATCCTCACCGGCGTGCCCGAGGACAGCGCCGCGGTCACCGAGGAGACGTTCGGGCCCACGCTGACCGTGACCGCGGTCGCCGACATGGACGAAGCGGTCGAACTCACCAACCGCAGCCGGTACGGGCTCGGCGCGACGGTATTCGCCCGCCGCGACGGCGAGGCGATCGCGCGGCGGATCCGGTCCGGCGCCGTGTCGGTCAACGCCTTCGTCGCGCACGCGACCGTGCCCGCGCTGCCGCTGGGCGGCACCGGGGCGTCCGGCTTCGGGCGGGTGCACGGCGCGGACGGGCTGCGTGAGTTCGCCTACCCGCGCGCGACCACCGCGCAGCGGTTCCCGTCACCGGTGCCGTTGACGTCGTTCCGCCGGCCGCCGTGGGCGGACACGCCGGTGCGGGTGCTGCTCGCGGTCCGGCACGGGTGGCGGTGACCGTGGTGCTAGCGACACTGCGCGACCTCGGATTGCCGCTCCCCGGCGGGCGGACCTACCGCGTCGCGGGACGGACGGTGCTGATCACCGGCGGCGGCGCCGGCATCGGGCGGGGGCTCGCGCGGGTCCTGCACGCGCGGGGCGCGGTGGTGGCGCTCGTCGACCGCGACGGCGCCGCGCTGGAGGCGGCCGCGGAGGAACTGGGGGACCGGGTGCTCACCGCAGTCGCCGACGTGCGCGACCGGGACGGGATCGCGTCGGCGGTGCGGGGTCTGGCCGGCCGCGCGGGCGGGCTGGACGTGGTCGTCGCCAACGCCGGGGTCACCCCGCCGCCCGCGACGCTGCGGCAGATCGAGCCGGGCGAGTTCGACCGGGTGCTTGCGGTCAACGTCACCGGTGCGTTCAACACCGTGCGGCCCGCGCTGGACCACCTGATCGCCCGGCGGGGGCACGTGGTGGTGGTGTCCTCGGCGGCGGCTTTCGTGCCCGGCCCTGGCGGCGCGGCGTACATGGTGAGCAAGGCGGCGGTCGAACAGCTGGGCCGCGCGTTGCGGCTGGAGCTGGCCGGGCACGGCGTGACGGCCGGGGTCGCGTACTTCGGGGTCGTCGACACGCAACTGGCGCGCACCACCCTCGACGACGACCCGCTCGGGCAGGCGCTGGAGAAACGCCTGCCGCGCCCGCTGCGCCGCCGCATCACTGCGACGGAGGCGGCCACAGTGCTGGCCGACGCGATCGCCCGCCGCGCGGGGCGCACGCTCGCGCCGGCGGCGTGGCAGCCGTGGGCGCTGCTGCGCGGGGTGGTGAACGTGGCCGCGGACGCCTACCTGGCCGCCGACCGGACGACGCAGGCGCTGATCCGCGAGCTGGAGGAGCGGGGGAAGGCGGGGTGATGGCCGGTGGCCGGGGCATCGGCCGAGGCCGGGGCACCGCGCCGCGATGGTGATCGCTTCGCGCCACGCGATGGTGGCGGTTCTGCCGGGCAGAGGCGGCGGGTTCGTGTCGCGGGGGTGGCGGCTGGCCTCGCGCCGCGAACGGCGGCGGGTTTCGTGTCGCGGGGTGGCGGCGGGTTTCGTGTCGCGGCCGGCGGCGGGCTTCGCGCCGCACCTTCCCGGGCGGCTTCCCGCCAGACCGCGCGACCGCGGCCGGCTCTCCCCGCGCCGCGATATCTTCGCGCCGCGACGTGGCCGCAGTTCAGCACCGACCTGCCGGACCACCTGACCTGGCCCTGAAGTTAGGGTTGCCCGGTGAGTGCGACCCTCCAGGCCAAGGACCTGACCGCGGGCCACGGGCACCGCACCCTCTTCTCCGGCCTCGACCTGGTGGTGGCGCCGGGTGACGTCGTCGGGCTGGTCGGCGTCAACGGCGCGGGCAAGTCCACGCTGCTGCGGATCCTCGCCGGGGTGGACACGCCCGAGGCGGGCGAGGTCCGGCTCACCCCGCCCGCGGCGACCGTCGGGTACCTGCCGCAGGAACCGGAACGCAGGCCGGGCGAGTCGGTGCGCGAGTTCCTGGCTCGGCGCACCTCGGTCGCGGCGGCGCAGGCGGAGCTGGACGCGGCCACCGAGGCCCTGACCGCGGGCGCCGACGGAGCCGACGACCGCTACGCCGTCGCCCTCGACCGGTGGCTGGCGCTGGGCGGCGCGGACCTCGACCACCGCGCCGAGGAGGTCGCGGTCGAGCTGGGCCTGTCGGTGGACCTCGACCAGCCCATGACGTCGCTGTCCGGCGGGCAGGCCGCCCGCGCCGGGCTCGCGTCGCTGCTGCTCAGCCGCTACGACGTGTTCCTGCTCGACGAGCCGACCAACGACCTCGACCTGGACGGCCTGGCGCGGCTCGAGCGGTTCGTCACCGGGCTGCGCGCGGCGACCGTGCTGGTCAGCCACGACCGGGAGTTCCTCGCCCGCACCGTCGACCAGGTGCTGGAGCTGGACCTGCCGCAGCAGCAGGTGCGGCTCTACGGCGGCGGGTACGAGTCGTACCTGGAGGAGCGCGCCGTGGCGCGGCGGCACGCGCGCGAGAACTACGAGGAGTACGCGGCGACGCGCGCTTCGCTGGAGGAGCGGGCGCGCACGCAGCGCGCCTGGATGGAGAAGGGCGTCCGCAACGCCCGCCGCAAGGCCGCGGACAACGACAAGGCCGGCCGCAAGTTCCGCGCCGAGGCCACCGAGAAGCAGGCCGCGAAGGCCCGCCAGACCGACCGGATGATCGAACGGCTGGAGGCCGTCGAGGAGCCGCGCAAGGAGTGGGAGCTGCGGATGGAGATCGCCGCCGCCCCGCGGGCCGGCGCGGTCGTGGCGACGCTGCGGGGAGCCGTGGTGCGGCGGGACGCGTTCACCCTCGGGCCGGTGGACCTGCAGATCGACTGGGCCGACCGGGTGGCGATCACCGGTGCGAACGGGGCAGGCAAGTCGACGCTGCTGGCCGCGCTGCTCGGGCGGGTTCCGCTCGACGCCGGGTCGGCGTCGCTGGGGTCCGGGGTGGAGGTCGGCGAGGTCGACCAGGCGCGCCGGCTGTTCCTCGGCGACCTGCCGCTGGCCGAGGCGTTCGCGCGGGAGGTCCCGTCCCTCGCCGACGCCGACGTCCGGACGCTGCTCGCGAAGTTCGGCCTGGCGGCCGCGCACGTGCTCCGCCCCGCGGCGACGCTGTCCCCGGGCGAGCGCACCCGCGCGGCGCTCGCGCTGCTGCAGGCGCGCGGGGTGAACCTGCTGGTACTGGACGAGCCGACCAACCACCTCGACCTGCCCGCCATCGAGCAGCTGGAGTCCGCTTTGGACAGCTACCGGGGCACGCTGCTGCTGGTGACCCACGACCGGCGCATGCTGGAGGCGGTCCACGTGACCCGGCGGCTGGAGGTCGTGGACGGCAAGGTCACCGAGCTCTGAGCCGTGACTTTCTCCGCGCCCGCGACGAGGTGACGCGCCCGGGCATGGGGCGCACGCTGCGGCGATATCGGTTCACGTATCGCCCAACGGGTGGCGTGGTCTTGGACAGGCGTACCACTTCGGTGCTGGGGTGGCGCCATGAGAACGAAGAAGTGGCTGCTGACCTGCGGCGTGGTCGCGGTGATCGCGATCGTCACGGCAGCGATCGTGGTTCTGCGTGGCCGCCCGGGCGGCGCACCCGCCGGGGACGGTGTCGCGGCGGCGGTCGGGCAGTACCTGCGCGCGTGGTCGGCAGGCGACGACCGGCAGGCCGGTGCGCTGACCGACGATCCCCGTGGCGCCGGCACGGTGCTCGCCGCGTCCCGGTCGGGTCTCGGGGCCTCCGCGGTGACGGCGACGCTCCAGGACGTCAGCGGCGACACCGCGCGCGTCCGTGTCGAGTGGACACTGAGTCAGGGAGGGGTGTGGACCTACGACACCGCGCTGACCGTCGTCCCGGGTGACGGCGCGCCACGCGTGCACTTCACCCCGGCGGCGATCCACCCCGAGCTCGGCGAGGGCGACCGGATGGTCACGCGCTCCGCGGCCACCGGGGTCGCCCTCGTGGACCGGGACGGCGCGCCGTTGCTGAGGTGGGGCACGAGCGGCCCGGAGGCCGTCGAACCGTCGCTCGCGCCGTTGATCCTGCCCGGGCTCGGGCGACTGCTCGCGATCGACAGCACTGCCTGGACCGTGTCGCGGGTCGACCGGCAGGGCCGGGAAGAAGTGCTCCACCGCGCCGGACAGCCGCCCGCAGCGCCGATGAGAACCACGCTGAGCCGCACCGTTCAGCGGGCGGCGCAGGCGGCGGTGGACGGTGCGCCGGGGCCCGCGATGCTGGTCGTGATCCAGCCGTCCACCGGGGACATCCTGGCCGTGGCGCAGAACGCGCAGGTCACCGACGGCAACCCGCTGACCGGCCTGTACGCCCCGGGATCCACGTTCAAGATCGCCACCGTGACCGCGGCGCTGGAACGGGGACTCGCTCGCGCGGACGAGCAACTGCCGTGCCCGGCGACCGTCCGGATCGGGCAGCGGACGATTCCCAACGAGGACCTGTTCGCCTTCCCCTCGCTGCCGTTGCACTCGGCGTTCGCGCACTCGTGCAACACGACCTTCGCGCAGCTGGCTTCGCGGCTGCCCGCGGACGGGCTGGCCGAGGCGGCCGGACGACTGGGCCTGAACGCCGACTTCACCATCCCGGGAATCACCACCGAGGCGGGCAAGGTGGTGCCCGCGACCGGCTCGGCCGATCAGGTCGAGTCGGCGATCGGCCAGGGCTCGGTGCAGGCCAGCCCGTTCGGGCTCGCGTTGATGGCGGCGACCGTCGCGGCGGGCGAACCCGTGACGCCGCAACTGGTTCGCGACCGCCCCACGACGGTCAACGAGGGTTACACCGCGCCGTCCCGGAACGTGATCACCGAGCTGCGGACGATGATGCGGGAGGTCGTCACCGGCGGCACCGCGACCGGCCTGCGGGCGAGCGGAACCGTGCACGGCAAGACGGGCACGGCGCAGTACGGCGACGGCAGCCAGGCGAACGGCTGGTTCGTGGGCTACCGGGGGGACGTCGCGTTCTCGGCGCTGACCCTCGCGACCAACTCGTCGAAGCCCGCCGTCGCGCTGTCCGCGGCCTTCCTGAACCGGCTGCCCTGACCGCCGTGCGGCCCGAAAGATCCGCTTCGCGCCCCGTTCACCCTGGCGACCGGCCCCATCCACCGGCGGTGGTTAGACAGTGCCGGTGCCGGAGAAGGGAAACCGATGAAACGACTGCTGTTGCTGATCTTCGCCGTGGTCGTGGCGGGCGGTGCGCTGCCTGCGACGGCGGCGCCGCGGGTGCAGCCGCTCGAACACGCCCACGCCCACAACGACTACGAGCACGACCGCCCGCTGGCGGATGCTCTCGACCACGGCTTCACCTCGGTCGAGACCGACGTGTGGCTGGTGGACGGCGAACTGCGAGTGGCGCACGACCTCGTCGACGCGCGGCCCGGGCGCACCCTGACCAGCCTGTACCTGAAGCCGCTCGCCCAGCGGGTGCACGCCGGCGGCGGCCGGGTCTACCCGCGGTGGCGCGGGTCGTTCCAGCTGCTGATCGACATCAAGAGCGACGGTGCGTCGACGTACCAGGCGGTGGACGCGGCGCTGCGCGAGTTCCGGTTCATGCTCACGCAGTGGACCAACGGGCACGAGCGCAGCGGCGCGGTCGAGGTGGTCATCAGCGGCAACCGGCCGCGCGCGGACATGCTGGCGCAGCGCAGCAGGCTGGCGGGCTACGACGGGCGGCTGGCCGACCTGGGCACCGGCACGCCGGCCGGTTTCATGCCGCTGGTGAGTGACAACTGGAGCAACGCCTTCACGTGGCAGGGCGTGGGCCCGATGCCGGCAGCCGAGCGGGCGAAGCTGCAGGGGATCGTCGCGCAGGCCCACGAGGCCGGCTACCGGATCCGCTTCTGGGCGACGCCCGACACGCCGGGCGCCGCGCGGGAGGCGGTGTGGCGGGAGCTGCTGGCGGCCGGGGTGGACCACATCAACACGGACGACCTGGCCGGGCTGCGGGAGTTCCTGCTGGCCAACGACCCAGCCGAGCGCCGGGTGGCTTGATCCGGTTGGTGAGGGCGGCTTGAGCCGTTTCACCACGGACGGTGGTGGCTGGGCGCGGGCGGCGGCTTGGTTTCGGCGGACGGGCCGCCGCCGGCGCTGCGGTGCATGGACTGGCCGGCCGCCGGATCTTCAGGTGGGTGGGGGCGGGGTGGCCCGTCACCATCGGTGGGTGGGAAACGAACTGCCGGTGGGCCGGACGGTTGAACCCGAGTCGGCTGGGCTCCGGCCCGCCGTCAGGGGCGGCGGGGTCGCGCGGCCCGGCCGAATCCCCCGGTCCTCCCGGCGGCTCGGCGACCTCGCCCCGCACCGCGGCTCGGCCGATCGGCCCGGTCCCGGTGGCCCGGCCGAGCGTCAGGCGGCTTGAGCCGTTTCACCACGGGAAGGTGATGGGCTGGGCGCGGGCGGCGGATTGGTTTCGGGGGCAGGGCCGCCGCCGGCGCTGGGATGAACCCACCCGGCCTACGGCGTGCCGGACGGTTGAACCCGAGGCGGCTGGGCTTCGGCCCGCCGTCAGCGGTGGCGGGGTCGCGCGGCCCGGCCGCGGGAGTTCCCGCTGGCCAACGGCCCAGCCGAGCACCAGGCGGCTTGATCCGGTTGGTGAGGGTGGCACGAGCCGCCCTCACCAACCGTCCGGAACTCGCTGTCCGTCAACCAGTCCTACGCAGCCGGATCGAACGGAATCCCCGCGGGCTTGGCCTTCGTCAGGTTGCTCGCGAACGCACTGTCCTTGATCGCGAAGCTCGCGGATCCGAAGTCCGCGCCCATCAACCGGTCGCGGATGCCCGCCGGGTAGTTGTCCCAGCTCACCAGGTCCGGGTACTGCCACGTGCCGTAGTGGTTTTCCGGCGTCTCGGTCATCCCCGCGAGGCGGAAGCAGTGCGTGCTCGCGCCGTCCTTGTGGTAGACGACCTTCGCGTGCGTGCCGTCCCAGCCGACCTGCGCGCGCGGGTAGGTGGAGTACTCGCCGTGCGCGGACACCGACACGTACTCCGCCTGGCCGCCCTGCACCCAGACCACCACGTGCTCGATGTCGTGCCGGTGCCCGCAGCAGTCGATGCCCGGCACCGCCTGGTCCTTCTCGAAGTACAGGTCGTAGACGTAGGCGCACCAGCCGTTGTTGCACTTCGACCGCGAGTACGAGTTCGTGTTGTCCAAATCGGACTGGTCGTGGCAGTTGCCGTTCAGGGCGCCGGAGTTGTTGAGCCCCGGGTTGAGCGTGCCGTCCGGGCCGATGGCGGGCGTCGGGTAGCAGCCGTCGCCGTCGTAGTCGAACGCGGGCTGCCACTTGCCGTCCTCGGCGGCGTAGCTCGCGGGAAGCGCTTTCGGCGGCTCGGCCCACGCGGCGGCGGGCAGCAGGACGGTGAACAGGGTCGCGATCACGGTGACGACAGCGGCTCTTCTCGCGCGCATGACTGACCTTTCCCTCGGCGATCTCGTGGGAAAGTACCGGGATCGATCCACAGCCGGTGGTCCCGCGCGTGAACAAGTGCTTACGGACCGCTCCCGAGTTGCGCTACTCTCCAGTAGGTAGCCGCTTCCAACGGAGGAAGACCATGCGTGCTCGCGCGTTCCTGCTCGGTGCCCTCATGCTCGCCGCCGCGCCCACGGCCGCCACCGCCGAGCCGGCCCTGCAGGAGGTCCTGCTCGTCGGCAACAACTGGGAGGGCACGGCCGACGTCCTCGCCTCGACCGGGGACTTCCACCGCATCGGCCGGATCGACGTCGTCCCGGACAAGGACGAGCGGCTGCGCGAGATCTACCTCAACCCGGTCCGGCTCGCGTTCTTCCTGGGCATCCGCGAGACCGTGGGGGAGGGGCACGACCAGTTCGTCGACGACATGTACTCCACCCCCGACGGCTCCGCGATCGTGGTGTCCCGCCCCAGTTTCGCCGACGTGGTCTCGATCGACACCGGTACCGGCGCGATCAACTGGCGCTTCCCGGTCTCCGGTTTCCGCGCCGACCACATGGCCGTCTCGCCGGACGGGCTGCGGGTCGCGGTGTCGGCGTCCACCAGCAACCGGGTGCACGTGCTGGACATCCGCACCGGCGCGGAACTGGGCTCGTTCGCCACCGGCGACAAGCCGCACGAAAACGTTTTCTCCGCCGACGGCCGCTACCTGTGGAACATGTCCATCGGGGAGGTCAACAACGACCTCGACGCGCCGTTCCTGGACCCGTTGAAGGGCGATCGCCGCATCACCGTGGTCGACGCCACGACGTTCCGGCAGGTGCGGATCATCGACGTGCGGCCGCGGCTGGACGCCTTCGGGGCCGACCACTCCGACGCCGTGCGCCCGGTCGCGTTCAGCCCGGACGAGTCGGTGCTCTACTTCCAGGTGTCGTTCTTCAACGGCTTCTTCGAGTACGACGTCCCCGGCGACCGGATCACCCGCGTGAAGACGCTGCCGAAGAACCCGGCGACCAGCGACGACCGCACCACGTTCGTCAACGACTCGCGCCACCACGGTCTGTCGATGAACCCCGCGGGCACGAAGCTGTGCGTGGCGGGCACGATGGACGACTACGCGACGGTGGTCGACCGCGCCACCCTGCGGGAGGGCCCGCTGGTGACGGCGAGCAAGCCGTACTGGGCCACGGTCAGCGGCGACGGCGCCGCGTGCGTCATCTCCGAGAGCGGGACCGACCAGGTGACCGCCATCGACTTCGCGACCGGGCAGAAGATCACGTCCGTGCCGGTGGGCGACCACCCGCAGCGGGTGCGGCTGGCCTACCTCCCGGCTGGCTGGACCGGGGTCTGACCGGTCAGGTCTTCTTGCGGCGCGCGGTGGCCGAGCGCGGCGGAGCGGCGCGCATCCGCTCGCGCACCCCGCTCAGGATGCCGCTCAGCGTGGTGAGGTCCCGCCGGGACAGCCCCTCGAACAGCATCGTGCGCACCACGTCGACGTGGCCGGGCAGGACGCGGTTCACCATGTCCCGGCCGGCGTCGGTGATCGTCACCGTCACGCTGCGCTCGTCGTCCTCGGACTGGCGGCGGGTGACCAGCCCGGCCTTGTCCAGCAGCCCGGCCTGGTAGGTCAGGCCGCTGCGGCTGTAGACGACCCCGTCGGCCAGGTCGGTCATCCGCTGGCTGCCGCCGGGGGAGTTCGCGAGCCGGGCGAGGATCTGGAACTGCACCCAGCTCAGCGGCCCGCTCGCGCGCAGCTGCTGCTCCACCGCGTGCTGCAGGAGGCTGCTGACCTCCATCAGCGCGAAGTACGCGTCCAGCTGCTCGGAGTCGAGTGCGTCGTGGCTCACGCCCGGAATTCTACTTGCTTCGACTTCGAAGCGTGCTATGGTCGAGATGTGCTTCGAATTCGGAGCAAACGTCGAATCGAGGAGTGATCATGAGAGCAGTGCGGTACAGCGAGTACGGCGGCCCGGACGTCCTGCGCCACGAGGAGGCCGAGCGGCCCCAGCCAGGGCCGGGCCAGGTGCTGGTGCGGGTCGCGGGCACCAGCTTCAACGGTGTGGACGCCCTGGTCCGCGCCGGTGTGCTGCAGGAGGTCTTCCCGGTGCGCCTGCCCCACATCCCGGGTGTGGACGTGGCCGGGACCGTCGAGGAGACCGGCGACGGCGTGACCGGCTTCCGGCCCGGCGACGCGGTGATCGGGTTCCTGCCCATCGTCGACGGCGGCGCGGCGGCCGAGTACGTGCTGGCCCCGGCCGAGGTGCTGGCGGCCGCGCCGGAGTCCGTTCCGCTGGCCGATGCCGCGGCGCTTCCGGTGGTGGGCCTCACCGCGTGGCAGGGGCTGTTCGAGCTCGGCCAGGTGCGGCCGGGACAGCGCGTGCTGGTGCACGGCGCGGGCGGCGCCGTCGGCGGTTACGCGGTGCAGCTGGCGGCCCAGGCCGGGGCGACGGTCATCGCCACCGCCCGCGACGAGCACGCCGATCGGCTGCGGTCCTACGGCGCGGCGCAGGTCGTCGGCCGCGAGGCGTTCGGCGAGGTGCGGGAGCCGGTCGACGTGGTGCTGAACCTGGCGCCGGAGACCCCGCCCGAGCTGACCGCGCTGGTGCGCGCGGGCGGGATCGTGGTGACCAGCGCGACGCCGCCGGAACCGGACGTGGCCCGCGGCGTGCGCGCCGAGCGGGTGTTCGTCCGCAGCGACGCCGGGCAGCTCCGGCATCTCGCGGAGGAGGTCGACGCCGGGCGGCTGCGCATCCACGTCGCCGACCGCCGCCCGCTCGCCGAACTGCCCGCGGTCCACGAGGCGGCCGGCGCCGGGAAGCTCGCCGGCAAGACGGTGCTCGTGCCCTGACCGGCGGTCAGGCGGTGGGCACCGGCTCGGCGGGCTCCTCCCGGGGAGCCGCCTTGCGGTTCCTGGTCCGGCGCCGGACCAGGAACACGACCACCACCAGTCCACACAGGACGATCACCAGCGGCACCCACGGCACGGCCCACCCGTTCCCGGTGGTTGTCACGGCGGGCAGCACCGCCGTCGAACCGGCCGCGTCGGTCAGCAGCGGGGTGAGCGTGACGCTGCCGGTCAACCACACCGCGGGCACCACGCCGTGCACCGGCACCGAGACCGGCCACTTCTCGCCGGGCAGCAGGGACGGCGTGTCGGCGACCGGATCCGCCGCGCGGGACCAGCTGCCGAACGGCCCCGACACCGAGGCCGACTGCCGCACCGCGACGATCGCGTTCCCGGTGTTGTGCACCGTGTACGTCAGCACCGCGTCGCCACCCGAGTAGTCCACGCGGACGTCCTCGGCCAAGACACCGGGCGCCAGCGCGCCCCCGACGCGCAGCCGGATCCGGATGCCCACCCGCCGCTCCACACCGTCCTGGACCAGCGACGTCACGATGCCGCCCATCCGGTCGCCCGGCGTCGCTCCGGCGGGCACCGCCAGCGTGAACGGCACCTCGCTCGTCTGTCCCGGTTGGACGGTCACGCTGCCGGTCGCCGGGGACACCCACGCGCCGACACCCGTCGACGCGGTGTCCCGGGTGAGGAGGTCCAGCTTGCCCTGCGCGGTGGTGAACGCGTCGGCGGCGTAGACGGCCAGTTCGAGCGGCGCACTGCCGTTGTTGGTGACGACCAGGCCGTCCGTGAGCTGTTCGCCCGGGTCCAGGGTGTAGTTGTAGTTCACCCGGTCCGAGCCGAACTCGCCGTCGGCCGTCGCCACCGACCAGGGCACGTCGTCCTGCGCGGCGGCGGGCACCGCGCCCGTCAGCACGGCGAACAACGCGGCCGCCGCCGCGGCGGCCGCTCGAAGAGTCAGCATGGGACAGTCCTAACCGGAGAGGGCGGGCGCCCCGGGGACGCCCGCCCGGTGGGAAACTCAGCTCAGCGCGGTGACGGTGGCCTTGCCGTCCATCGGCTCCTGGCCGACCCAGTCGGGACGGCCGGGCTTACCGCCGTGGCCGTGACCCCGGTCGCCGGTGGTGTGGATGACCACCTTGTCGACGAGCGAGCCGACCGGCCGCGCGGGCGTCGCGCCGCTGTCCGGTCCGCACCACGACACCCGGCCCAGCTCCACCGCGGCGTTCGGCGCCGCGCAGGTGCCGCTGCGCACGTTCTCGACCACGAGCTTGTCGTCGCGCACCTGGACCTTCACGTAGGTGCGGACGTGCTCCTGGTTCTCCACCGAGTTGGCCCAGTGGTGGTCCGGGTTCAGCGGGTCCGGACCGTAGTCCGGGTCCTTGCTGGTGTCCGGCGCGGTCAGGTCGTAGTACTTCGAGCCGGACGCCGAGTTCGCCGTCACGTAGATGACGCCGCCCGGGCCCTGGACCACCTGCGTGGCGCCGGGCTGCTCGGCCGGGTTCGCCTTCTGCCCGTTCTTGATCTCGTAGCTGCGCGAGTAGCTGTGGTCGTGGCCCTGCAGGACCAGGTCGACCCCGAGGTTGGAGAACGCGGTGGGGAAGTCCTTGCGGCGCTGCTGGTTGTCCGTGTCGTTGGCGTGGTCGGCGGGCGAGTAGATCGAGTGGTGGTAGACGAGCACGATGTGCTTGGCGTCCTTGCCGTGCTCGTGGATCACGTCGGTGACGTAGCCGATGTGCGCCTCGTCCGAACCGGCGGCGTAGGCGTTGCTGTTCAGGTCGACGAACAGCACGTCCTTGTAGATGTACCAGTAGTCGCCGCCGGAGCGCGCCGCGGCGTCACCGTTGTAGAACGGCGCGGAGCGGTCCGTGTTCGGGGTCCAGAAGTGCTGCTCGTAGGCCTTGCCGCCGACGTCGTGGTTGCCGATCGTGGCCGCCCACGGGTACTGGCGCAGCCTGTCGGAGGCGAGGAACGCGTCCCACTGCGTCTCGTTGTTCGCCGACTCGACCTGGTCGCCGCCGGAGACCAGCAGCTCGGCGTCCGGGTTCGCGGTCAGCGCCACGTTCAGCGTGTCCGCCCAGCCCGCGCCGTCGCGGGCGGTGTCGCCGGACGAGCCGATCTGCGGGTCGCCGAAGAACAGGAAGTCGAAGTCGCCCTTGAACTTCTGCGTGCGGAACGTGTAGACGGGCGACCAGCCGCCCTCGGTGCCCACGCGGTAGGCGTACTCGTTGTTCTGCTTCAGGCCGTTGATGGTGGCGTGCCCGTTGTAGCCGCCGTTGACCGTGTTCGCGGCGACGGTGGCGGGGAACGTGGTGGCGTTGCGGGGGAATTGCCCGTTGCGCACCTTCGACGCCGGGGCGACCTGCACGACCTGGGCGGTGTTCGCCGAGGTGTACCAGCTCACCACGCGCTGCGACTCGGTGGCGCCGACGCCCAGGACGATCCCGGCCGGCTTGGCGGTTTCGGCGGCGCCGGCCGTGGTGACCAGACTGCTGCCGAACACCACCGTGACGCCGAGGACCGCCGCGGCGGCGCCGCGGGCCACACGACGCCGATCGCCCGATCTGGAGTTTTTCATCAGTTCCGTCCGTTTCGGATTCGACGGGGTTGGGAAGATCGACTGGAGCGTCGTCCGCGTCCGTGTGCCCTAGGTGAACGGAACCGGTCGCACCGGTGTCCGGTCCTCGAAGAACGTGAGGTCACAGACCGGAAATCCGCTCGGCGAACCACAAAAGCCCCATCACCGTCACGCCCGCGGCGATCGCGCCGGTGGCCCAGCGGCCGACGACCGGCGAGCGGCGGCGCAGCAGCGCCAGCAACGGGAAGGCGATCGCGATGATCGCCAGCTGCACCACCTCGATGCCGACGTTGAACACCAGCAGCGACCACAGCAGCGACCACGACCACGCCTGCTCGATGCCCAGCGCGCCGGCGAAACCGAGTCCGTGCACGAGTCCGAAGCAGAACGTCACCCCGAGGCGCGCCCACCCGGTGCGGTCCAGCGCGAAGCGGCCGGACGCCTCCAGATCGATCGCGTCCGCGCCGCGCCGCCACCACCGCCACAGCGGCCAGGCGGCGACGATCGCGATCGACAACGCGATCACCGGTTCGACGAACGCGTCCGGCACCCGGACTGCCCCGAGCGCGGCGAGGATGAAGGTGATCGAGTGGGCGAGCGTGAACGTGGTGGCCGCCAGCACGATCTCGCGCGGGCGGCGGGAACCGGCGATCAGCGCCAGCAGGAACAGGATGTGGTCGATCCCGGTGAGCAGGTGCTCGGCGCCCAGCCGGAAGAACTCCCAGAACCGCTGCGCTCCGGACTGTTCGGTGGAGAACGACGGGTGCGCCGCGTCCAGCGCGGCGCTGCCCGAGGTCAGGTCCAGGTCGTAGGTCACGATGGTCTTGGTGTCGCGGACGTAGCCTTCGGCGTCGGGGAACAGTCCACTGCGGACCTCGTGCACCGTCGACACCGGACACCGGACATCCAGGACGAGACGGGCGTACGGGACGCCTTCCCGTTCCTCCATGGTGAATCCGCCGTCCTGCACCGGGGTGCAGGCGCTGCCCTGCGCGGTCACGGCGAAGCGCTCCGCCACGTACTTCAGGACAGTGCCGGCGTGCGCGTCCAGCGCGGCGGCCTGCGCGACGGGATCACGGGCCTCGAACGCCGCGGTGCCCTGGCGGAACAGCGGATCGTCGTCCTCGTAGTCGGCGGCGGAGACGACCAGCAGGTCGTACTCCAGTCTCAGCTCGACGCGGACGTGCCCGGGGCCGGGCGAGGTGAGTCCGGCGTAGACGGTCGAGGTGAAACCGTGCGCGGCGGCCGGCGCGGCGGTCAGGACGAGAGCCACGGCCGCGGCGGCGACAGCGAAAGCGGCGCGTCTGAGGGGGCGGGACATGCCCGCACACTGCTCACCGGAGGTGAACGGCCGACGGCTGCCGGGCGAACAGGCGGCGGACGGATCCCGACGACAGCCGCCGCGCCGCCGCTGATCGGGTAGGAATGGGACATCCCCTGTCCCCGTGGAGGGAGATTCCCGTGCGCGTTCCCGCTGCCGGTGTGCTCGCCGCGATCGCCGTGCTGCTGACCGGGTGCGGCCCGTCCGGCGACTGGTCCGGACCACACGCGGCGCCCGGTCCGGTCGGGACGCTCGCGCCCGGCTTCGTGACCGCGCCGCCCACCCCGGAGGCGACGATCACCCCGAGCCCCGGCTCGTGGGACGGCGTGCGCCCGGCGCCCGGTTACCGCGTCGTCCTGCTCACCGCGGGGGACGACGCGCCGACGAAGACGCTCACGGACGCCGTGACCGCGTGGGCGGAGGCGGAAGAGGTCAGCTTGAAGACGGTCACGGCCGCCGGGCCGGACGACTACGTCCCGGGCATCAGCCGGGCGATGGACCTGAAGCCGGACCTGATCATCGCGGCGGGCAACGCGCTGGTCGACCCGCTCGCGCTGGTCACCGCCAGCCACCTGGACCAGCAGTTCCTGGTGCTCGGCGCGGAACTGGCCGAGCCGACGGAGAACGTGACGGCGGCGAACTGGCCCGGCGCCTCCTTCCGCGGCGAAGGCCTGGACATGTCCTCCTCCTTCGACGCGGCGTCGTTCACGCCCGCCCGGGCCGCCGCCGCGGTCCGGGCCGGCGTGGCGAGCGTCCTCAACCACCTGACGGGCATCGTCGTCCGGCTCCCGTAGGGTCACCGCCGCAGCTCGGCCACCTTGTCCAGCCAGCCCAGCTTGTGCGGGTTGTTGATCCCGTAGATGCGGGTGATCCGGCCGTCCTCGACGACGAGGCTCAGCGCGGCGGCGGCGTCCGCCACGTCGAGCCGGACGCCCGGCATGCCGTTGACCCAGGTCGCGCTCGCGGTGAAGCCGGTGAGCTCGGCGGCGCGCGCGAGCAGCGTCGCGACCCGCTCGGCGCCGACGACCGGCTTGCGCGCGGCGGGCACCACGCCGCCGCCGTCGGAGATCACGACCACGTCCGGGGCGAGCACGTCGACCAGGCCCTGCACGTCGCCGTTGGACACGGCGGCGAGGAAGCGCTCCACGGCCGCCTCCTGCTGCGCCCGGTCGACCTGCATGCGCGGCCGCCGGGCGGCGACGTGCTCGCGGGCGCGGTGCGCGATCTGCCGCACCGCGGCGGTGCTCTTGCCGAGCGCCTCGGCGATCTCGTCGTAGGGCACGTCGAACACGTCGTGCAGCACGAACACCGCACGCTCCGCCGGCCCCAGCGTCTCCAGGACGGTGAGCATCGCGATCGACACGTTCTCCGCGAGCTCCACGTCCTCGGCCACGTCGGGGGTGGTCAGCAGCGGTTCGGGCAGCCACTCGCCGATGTAGTCCTCGCGCCGCCGGTACACCGAGCGGAGCCGGTTCAGCGCCTGCCGCGTCACCACGCGGACCAGGTAGGCCCGCGGGTCCCGCACCTCCGCCTGGTCCACGTCGGCCCAGCGCAGCCAGGTCTCCTGCACGACGTCCTCGGCGTCGGCGGCCGAGCCGAGCATCTCGTAGGCCACGGTGAACAGCAGGCTGCGGTGGGTGACGAACGGGTCGGTCAACGTTCCTCCTCTGGTCGTTGCCCATCCAGACACCGGCGGCCGCCCGGATGTGACATCACCGCTCCCGCCGGCCGTCCGCGATGGCCGTCAGCGCGGACTTGAAGACGCGGTAGGTGTCGTCGCCCAGCTCGCGGCGGTGCCGGTCCTCGATGTCGGCGAGGATGGCGCGCGCCCCGGCGATCTCGTCCAGCCCGGTCTCGCTCGGCCCGGTCTCGCTCGACATGACGAGCTTCGCGCGGCGTCGCCGGTCAGCACGGCCAGCACCGTGCTGTCCCGGGCTCACCTGGGGTGGCCCTGCTCGCCGAGGCGGTGGAACAGCTCCTCCCGCAGCCTGCGGCTCAGTCGTCCGATCAGCATCCCCATGTCCGGCTCCCGTTCGGTCATCGCACACTCTGTTGGTAATGAATCTTGACTGAGCACCGTCGACTACAGCATCACTCGCACGCTCGACGCCCCGGTCAGCAAAGTCCGGGACGCCTGGACGGTGCCGGAGAACTACGGCAAGTGGGCCGGCGCCGAGGAGGTCGACCTGGACGTGCGGCCCGGCGGGGCGTGGAGATCGGTCATGGTCATCCCCGGCGGCACCCGCGTCCCGCTGACCGGGTTCTACGCCGAGGTCGAACTGGGCAAGCGGCTGGTCATCGGGATGGACGTGCCCGGCCGCGACGAGCAGTCGCTCATGGTCGTGGAGTTCGCCGCGGACGGCGACCGCACCGAGATCACCCTCTCCCAGACCTTCGGCCGGGCCGAGGACCGCGACCAGGCCGAGCAGGGCAGCACATCATGCTGCTGGACGGCCTGACCGCCTACCTGGCGAATGCCTGAAGCAGGACCCGCCGGCTCGGGGCGCCCCGCGTCCTCAGTCCCGGGACGCCCCATCCGCTCGGTGGTCTTCCTCGCGACGCTCGCCGTGGACGGCGGCAGGTCCCGCTCTAACGGCGGGCCCGCCCGCCGCGACCTAGGAGCGTGGACGACGCCGACCTGTGGCGGGCCGTCGACACCCAGCGCGTGGCGATCGCGGACCTGCTGGACGACCTGACCGACGACGAATGGGCCCACCCGTCGCTGTGCGAGGGGTGGACGGTGCGGGACGTCGCGGCACACCTGGCCAGCCAGTACCGGATCCGGTTGCGGGACGCGCTCGCCGGGGCGATCCGGGCGCGCGGCAACATCGACCGCGCGATCCACGACGCCGCCTGCGCCTACCGCAAGCCCGCGCCGGAGCTGGTGGCGGAGATCCGGGACCTGGCCGGGTTCCGCCGCATCCCGCCCGGCATCGGCCTGGAGGAGGTGCTGATCGACATCCTCGTCCACGGCCTGGACATCGCATTGCCGCTGGGCCGGTCACTCGCCGTGCCGCCGGACGCCGCCGCGCACGTCGCGCAGCGGCTGTGGGACAAGCCGCGCATGTTCCACGCGCGCCGGCACTTCGGCGGGCGCCACTACCGGGCCACCGACACCGGCTGGTCGGCGGGCGACGGCCCCGAGGTGAGCGGCCCGGCGTGGGCGATCATGCTGCTGTTCGCCGGGCGCCCGGCCGCGCGGGCGCACCTCACCGGCCTGCGGTAGTCAGCCGGTGACGTCGAGCGCGGCGCGGACGATGCTGTCGCTGTCCAGGCCGTGGTGCCGGTAGACGTCTTCGAGCGAGCCGGACTGGCCGAAGCCCGTCACGCCGAGCGCCGTCGTCCGGACGCGGTTGATCGTGGCGAGGAACGCCAGCGTGTGCGGATGTCCATCCAGGACGGTCACCAGGGGAGCGGCGCGGTCGGCGGGGAAGGCGGCGTCCAGGATCCAGGTGTCGGCCCGTTCGTGGCCCTGCCGGGCCCGGACCGCGCGGTGGAGCAGGTCGGGGCTGGTCACGCACACGACGTCGGCCGGGACGCCGATCTGGTCGAGCCGGGCCGCGGCGTCGAGCGCTTCGGGCACGAGCGCGCCCATCACGGCGATGGTGACGGCCGCGCCCTCCGCGCGGCGCAGCGGATACGCGCCGGCGACGACCTGGCGGCGTCGGCGTTCGCGTGCGGCCGGGTCCGACGGCACGTCGGCGAGGGTCTGGTCGACCGGGCGGGTGGACAGCCGCAGGTAGGCCGAGCTGCCGCCCGGCTTGCCGAGCTGGGCCATCGCCGCGAGCAGCGTCCACTCGGCGTCGATCGCGAACGCGGGTTCGTAGGAGAGGCAGCCGGGCTGTTCCAGTCCGATCGACGGGGTCTTGATGGACTGGTGCGCGCCGCCCTCGGGGGCGAGGGTCACGCCGGACGGGGTGCCGATAAGGATGGACTGGCCGCCGGCGTAGATGCCGTAGGACCACGGTTCGAGCGCGCGCTCGACGAACGGGTCGTAGAGCACGCCGATGGGCAGCAGCGGCTGGCCCCAGCGGCTCCAGGTGGCGCCGAGTTCGCCGAGCAGGCCGACGAGGTTGGTCTCGGCGATGCCCAGTTCGATGTGCTGGCCGGTCGGCCGTTCCCGCCAGTGCAGGATGGTTTCGCTGTCGTCGGCGAACCAGTCCGGTCGTTCCTGGACGGACCAGACGCCGACCTTGTTGACCCAGCCGCCGAGGTTGGTGGTGGAGCTGACGTCGGGGCTGACCGTGACGACGCGGCGCGCGGTGTCCGGGGCTTCGCGGGTGAGGTCGAGCAGGGCGCGGCCCAGCGCGGCCTGGGTGGTCGCGGTGCCGGTGGGGGTGCGGCCGAAGTCCGACGGCACCGGCGGCGGAGCCGCGGCCGGGATTTCCGGGCGGCGCAAGCGTTTCGCGGTGGCCCGGCAGAGCTCCTGTTCGGGGCTGCCGTCGGCGAAGGGGCGCCAGGGGTCGTCGAGGTCGGTGCCCAGCCGCTCGGCGAGTTCCCGCATCTGGGCGTCGGTGAGCAGGGCGGAGTGGTTCTGCGGGTGGCCCTTGGTGGCCAGGCCGTGACCCTTGATCGTGTAGGCGAAGACGACCGTCGGGCGGGTGTCGTCGATCGCGGCGAAGGCCTGGTCGAGTGCGGTGAGGTCGTGGCCGCCGAGGTTGGCGATCGCGTCGGTGAGGGTGGTGTCGTCGAGGTCGTCGAGCAGGGCCGCGATGGCGGGGCTGTCACCGGGCAGCCGGCGGCGCAGTTCGGCGGCGTCGCAGCGCAGCAGGCGCTGGTACTCCGGGTTGGGCATAGCGTCGATGCGCTGCCGCAGTTCCGCGCCGCCGGGGCGGGTGAACAGTTCTTCCAGCAGGCGGCCGTACTTGAGGACGATGACCTGCCAGCCCGCGGCGGCGAACATGCCCTGCAGCTTGTCGGCGGCGATGTTCGGCACGACGCGGTCGAGGGACTGGCGGTTGAGGTCGACGATCCAGACGATCTCGCCGAGCTCGGCCACGCCCGGGTCGAGGACGGCCTCCCACACCGCGCCTTCGTCGAGTTCGGCGTCGCCGACGAGCGAGTACTGGCGGCCGGTGCCCGCGCCGCCGAACTTGGTGTCGACGTAGCGCCGGGAGACGGCGCCCCAGATCGGGGCGGTGGCGCCGATGCCGACCGAGCCGGTCGAGTAGTCGGCCGGGTCGGGGTCCTTGGTGCGGCTGGGGTAGCTCTGCAGCCCGCCGAACTCGCGCAGCCGCGGCAGGTAGGACGCGTCCAGCTCGCCGAGCAGGTGGTTGATCGCGTGCAGCACCGGCGAGGCGTGCGGCTTGACCGAGACGCGGTCCGCCGGGCGGAGGTGGTTGAACCACAGTGCGGTCATGATGGAGACCATCGACGCCGACGACGCCTGGTGGCCGCCGACCTTGAGCCCCGACGGGTTCGGGCGCACGCGGTTGGCGTGGTGGATGATCGCGCTGGACAGCCACAGCACCCGGTCCTCGACCGCGCGCAGCACGTCGGTGGCGGGTGTGGTCGTGGTGGGGGTGCTCATCGGGCCGTCCTCGATCCGGGTGCAGGTTGCTCACAGTGAACCAACCTGCTGAACTGTTGCTCAACACCCCGGCTGGAAATTGAGCAATCTGCCCAGCGCCGGAGCTGGTGTGCGAGGGAGAGGCGAGCACAATGCCCCAGGACGGCTTCGTCGACGCGGTGGACGCCCGGATCCTGCTGGAACTGGCCGAGCACCCGCGCGCGACCACGCTCGCGATCGCCGACCGGGCCGGGATCTCCCGCAACACCGCGCAAACCCGGATAGCGCGCCTGGAGGCCGGCTCGCTGGACTCGTTCGAACGGCGGATCTCACCGGCCGCGCTCGGGTACCCGCTGACCGCGTTCATCACGGCGCAGGTGACGCAACGGCTGCTGGACGAGGTGGCCGCCGCGCTCGCCGGGGTGCCCGAGGTGCTGGAGGTGCAGGGAATCTCCGGGCCGGTCGACCTGATGGTGCACGTGGTGGCGCGCGACGCCGACGACCTGTACCGGATCGCCGGGCTGATCCTCGCCATCCCCGGCGTGGAGCGCACCAACACGGCCTTGGTGATGCGCCAGCTGGTCGACTACCGGATCAAGCCGCTGCTCCACCAGGCGGCGGGGCCGAGTTAGCGGCCCGGGCGGCCGCGCTCGCGGCGGATGCGCAGAAGCACACCCAGCACGAAGCCGAACACCGCGCTGCCGGCGACGGGCAGGAACCACGGGGCGCTCGGGTAGATGCGGAACCCGACCACGACGCAGACGACCAGGACCACCGCGCCTGCCGCGGCGGCCGTGTAGGAGCGTCGTCGAGTCACGTGCCCTCCCGGGCCTGGGCCAGCCGCGGCGGCAGGGTGCGAGGGGGTGTGTCACTCCGGTTCGGCGGGAACCGCGGTGAGCGCCGTTGAGCTACGTGCCCCGGCGACGTCACGCCAGCTCGGCGGAAACCACCGCGGGCAGGTCGCGCAGGCGGGCCAGCAGGTGGTCGATCTCCTCGCCTGGCAGCAGGACCGCGCAGACCATGCTGCTCTCCCGGACGCCCTCGCGGATGTCGACCGACAGTTCGTGCACCGGGCGGCCCTGCTGGGACAGGGCGCCGATCAGGGCGGGGACCTGCGTGGCGCCGCCGGTGAAGTAGGTGGCGATGCGGCGCCGGACGAGCATCGTCGAACGCGGGGCCGGGGTGTGGAACGTGCTGACGGACATGGCGGATCTCCAGGAAGATCGAGAAACCGGACGGATCCGGGCCAGGTCCCGAAAAAGCGATCGCCGACACTGCGCGCCGGCGACCTGGGTTCAGCCGGCGCGCCGGGCTACGAGTCGCTGGGACGTCAGGCGCTGCACGGCGCAAGATTAACACGACACCGGCCCGATCGCCGACACCCCGGCCCGGGGTGCCGACGACGGGTGCTACCGGGTCACCCGGAACCGCAGGTGTGTCGCGGCCGGTGTGACGAGCACGTCGGTGCGTTCCAGCTCGACCGCCGACGGCAGGGTGTCGAAGAGCCGCGTGCCGCCGCCGATCAGGAGCGGGACCACGTGCACGTGGATCTCGTCCACCAGCCCGAGCGGGAGCGCCTGCTGGAGCACGGTCGCGCCGTGCAGTCCGACGAACTTGTCCCCGGCGGCCTCCTGCGCCGAACCGATCGCGGCAGCCACCCCGTCGCTGAACGTGTACCCCGACGGGTACCGCTCGGGCGGCTCGCGGTGGGTGACGACGAAGCACGGGACGCCGGGCAGCGGGCCGCCCTCGCCCCAGATGTCGACGCACTTGTCGAACGACTTTCGGCCCATCACCACCGCGCCGGTGACGTCGATCGCCTGTCGCAGCAACGCCCTGTCGTCGTCGGTGGCCGCGTCGAACAGCCAGTCGTGCAGCGTGCCGGCGCCGTCGCCGAACGGGTTGTCGCGGCTGTCGTTCGGCCCGGTGACGTAACCGTCGAGCGAAACCGACATGTCGGAGATGACGAGTGCCATGGAACTGCCCCTTCCGTGGATGTTGTCACTCCTGCGTCGGACGAGCGTGCTCGGATTCGACAACCCGGTACCGCAGGTGGGTCGCGTCGTGGCCGTCCAGCCGGCGGGTCAGTCGTAGTTCGGCGGCGTGGCCATCGAACAGGCGGCGGCCCGCGCCGAGCAGGACCGGGACCAGGTGGATCTCCAGTTCGTCGAGCTCACCGGCGGCCAGCAGCGCCTGGGCCGCGCCCGCGCCGTGCACCAGGATCGCCTCCTCGCCCGCCGCGGCGCGGGCGTCGGCCACGCAGGCCGCCACCTCGGTGTAGTAGCGGGCGCTCCCGGGCGGCTCGTCGTCGGGGTGGTGGGTCAGCACGTGGATCGGCACGCCGTCGTGGTGGTCGCCCTGCCAGCGGCCCGCCAGCTCGAACGTCCGCCGCCCGGTGATCACCGCCCTGGTGGCCATCGCTTCGCCGAACACCTGGCCGTCCGGGCCGGGCGACTCGCGCCGGTCCAGCCAGTTGAACAACCGCCCGCCGCCGCGGCCCAGTTCTTGTCCGGGGCGATCGTCGGGGCCCGCGATGTAGCCGTCCAGCGACATCGCCATGTACAGCCGGGTCAGTGCCATCGGACCGTCCTTCCGCTCGGGTGTCTCACCACCACGTCGGACGGGGGCGCCGGTTTTCGACAGCCCGCTACGCCTCGTTGCCGGGGGAGAGGTCGCGCACCGACTGGAACCCGAGCTGCGGGCCGAGCCCGGTCGCGGTGGTGCCCTCGACCGGGCGCAGCAGCAGCCCGACGTGGTCGCCGGTGTCGTGCCGGGACAGGATCTCGCCCGCGAACCAGCCGGCGCAGTCGTCGAGCACGGGGACGCCGCCCGGGCCGGGGTGCCAGGCGCAGCGGGCGAACTTGTCGGTGTCGAAGCCGGTGTGGCTGCCGAACAGCTCGGCCAGCCCGGGCACCGACGTGTCGAGCCGGTGCACGACCACCGTCGACGCCCCGGCGGCGACCTCGAAGGTGTGGTTCTTCTTCGACAGCCACACCATGAACCGCGGCGGATCGATGCTGCACTGCGCGGCGAACCCGACCAGACACCCCGCGCGCCGCCGCCCGTCGGTGGTCGTCACAACGAACATCGGGTAGTCCAGCGCGCCGACGACCGTCTCGAACCCCTCAGCTGCCACGGCTCAGTTCTACCCGAGCCGTGGCAGCCGAGGGGCGCCGCGCACCCGCCACCCGGAACCTCAGCGGCCGAGGAACTCCAGCAGCGCGGTGTTGACCTCGTCCGGGTGGGTCCAGGCGATGTTGTGCGGCCCGCCGGGCACGGTGACGAACTCGAGGTCCTTGACGAGACCGGGCAGCCGCGCCGCGGTGGCCTCGTACGGCAGGATCCGGTCGGCGTCGCCGTGGATGAGCAGCACCGGGACGTCGATCTTGGGCAGGTCGTCGCGGAAGTCGGTCAGCCAGGTGTCGACGCAGGCGTAGGCGGCGTGCGCCGAGGCGGCGACCGCCACGTTGAAGCTGTTCTGCCACGCCTGCTCGCTGATGCGGGTGCCGGCGTAGGTGTCGACGTTGTAGAAGTTGTCGAGGAAGTCCTTGAAGTAGGCGGGCCGGTCCTTGACGACCGCCGCCTTGATGTCCTCGAACACCGACTTGTCGACACCCTCGGGGTTGTCGTCGGTCTTGAGCAGGTATGGCGGGATCGCGCCCATCAGCACGGCCTTGCGCACCCGGTCCGAGCCGTAGGTCCCGAGGTAACGGGTGACCTCGCCGGTGCCCATCGAGAAGCCGACCAGCACCACGTCGTCGAGCTCCAGGTGGTCCAGCAGCGCCTTCAGGTCGGCGGCGAAGGTGTCGTAGTCGTAGCCGACGGTGGGCTGGCTGGACTGGCCGAAACCACGGCGGTCGTAGGTGATGACCCGGTACCCGGCGGCCAGCAGCACCCGCTCCTGCTTCTCCCACGAGTGCCCGTTGAGCGGGTAGCCGTGGATCAGCACCACGGGCGTGCCGGTGCCGTGGTCCTCGTAGTGGATCTCGATGTCCTCGGAGTTCTCACGGCCGACGGTGATCTTCGACATGGTGTTTTCCTTCCTGTGTCAGGGTTTTCAGGCCACCGGGGGCACGTACGGGAACCCGGCGGTGGGCTTGCTGGTGACCGATTCGCGGCCGATGCCGAGGCGGATCGGGGTGTTGGCGGCCGTGGAGAACATGACGTCTGGCGCGTTGTCCGTCAGCGCGCGGCCGTTCCACTCCGCGAAGCCGAACGACGCCGGTGTGCCCACCGTGTAGGGCAGGACGTTCGGGAAGAACCGGTGCGCCAGCTTCTCCCCGTAGGCCTGCGGGTCCTCGGCCGTGCCGTACGCCGCGACGACCCCGGCGATCTCCTTGCCGACCAGGTCGCCGTAGGTGGCGTAGTCGTCCGCGGGCACGCCGGCGTTGAGCCGGTCGCCCAGGTCCTCGTTGTACTGCGTGAACAGCGGGTGGATCATCGGCAGCCCGACGCGGTTGATCGAGCGCCAGCCGCCGGCGTCGGTGGCCAGAGTGGACACCGCCCACACGCCGACGCGGCCCGCGCCCAGCTCGGCGTCCGGCACCTCCAGCACGATCGAGTGCACCGTGTGCCCTGCGAACAGGTTGGCCGCCCGCGCCTCGGTCCAGTCGCCGAGGTCGACCGTCGTGCCGTCCTGGAACGCGTGGCCCACCGCGTGCAGCACGTCCGGCTCGATCCAGAACGGGTCGCCCGCCTTGCCGGTCCACACGCGCAGCCCGCCCGCGCCGGTGACCGTCTCGCCGGTCACCCCTTCCGCCACGACCTCGCCCGGCGCGAAGGGGTCGGTGGCCGCGGCGCCGGTGATCCGCCGCAGCACCCAGGTCTGGCTGCCCTGCTCGTCCCGCTCGCCGAACACGAACCGGTACGTCAGGTCCTCCACGACGTCACCGTTCGTGTCGACCTTGAACTCGTACATCCCCTCCGGGTGGTAACCGGGCACGGGGATGTCGCCGGCGATCGAGTGGCACACGTTGATGACGAACACGGTGCCGGTTTCACCCCGGAACACGTACAGGTCGGTGATGTCGAGGCGGACGTCCTGACGGGCGATCGGCGAATCGAGGTGGTGCGACATGGTTTCTCTCCTTTGTGGACTTGCGGGTTGACGGTGGTGGTCAGGCGCGCGGCGACCAGCGCTGCTCGATGCGGCCGTACCGCCAGATCAGGGCCGCCACCAGCCAGGTGACGGCGAACAGGGCCGCGACGGCGAACCCGAGTGTGTTGAGGTCGAGGCCGGCGTTCCACGACCAGAACCCGCCCGACCAGCCGAACTGCCCGGACAGCACGGACAGCAGTTCGGCGGCGCCGATCAGCACGGCCACCGCGACGGACAGCCCGGTGACCGTGAGGTTGTAGTAGATCCGGCGCACCGGGCTGGCGAACGCCCAGCCGTAGGCGAGGTTCATGAACGACCCGTCGATCGTGTCGAACAGGGTCATGCCGGCGGCGAACAGGACCGGCAGGCACAGGATGGCGTACCAGGGCAGCCCGGCGACGGTGGCGCTGCCCGCGAGGACGAGCAGCGCGACCTCGGTCGCGGTGTCGAACCCGAGCCCGAACAGCACCCCCAGCGGGTACATGTGCCACGGCTTCCCGATGGCCCGGGTGAACCGCCCCAGCAGCCGGTTCAGCAGCCCGCGGTGCGCCAGCTCGTGCTCCAGCGCCGCCTCGTCGAACTCGCCGGACCGCAGCCCGCGCAGCACCTTCAGGATGCCGGCCAGGATCACCGCGTTCACCGCGGCGATCAGGACCAGGAACGAGCCCGACACCGACGTCCCGATCAGCGACGTGTAGCGGTGCAGCGCGGAGCCGTCGTCCCGCAGCGGCCCGGCGATCGTCCGCACGCCCAGCGACAGCAGCAGCGCGAGCCCGAACACGACCGTGGAATGGCCCAGCGCGAAGAAGAACCCGACCGACAGCGGACGGCGGCCCTCCTGCATCAGCTTGCGGGTCGTGTTGTCGATCGCCGAGATGTGGTCGGCGTCGAAGGCGTGCCGCATGCCCAGCGTGTAGGCCGTGACGCCGACCCCGAGCCCGAGTGCGGGCGCCCCGGCGTGACCGTGCGCGACCAGGAGCAGGGTGCCCCAGCCCAGCACGTGCAGCGCGGCGATCACGGCGGCCATCCCGCCGGCGCGGCCCCACTCCCGCCGCGACAACGGTTGCCGGGAGACCCGGGTCAGCGTGGTCGTCATGCTCTTCCCTCCGGCCGATCCACTTCGGACTCGATGACTCCGAGCCTGCTCGCCCGCGGCCGCCGGAGCCATGACGCCGCCTCCACAACGCGGTGTGGGGTTTTCCCCACACCGCACCGGTGCCGGCCCGATCCGGTTCTCGGGAGCACGCCATGGCGCGCCCCGGCCGCCGCGGTGACGCTGAGGAGGAGACGGGCACGACGCCCGCGCGAACCGGAGGTAGTCATGACCCAAACCACCGAGAAGACCCGGCGGATCCCCGCCGCGGGAGCCGTCGGCTTCACCGCCTCGCCGGCGCTGGCCCGCGACCTCCAGCTGGTGCTGGCCGACCTCGTCGAACTGCACCTGCAGGCCAAGCAGGCGCACTGGAACGTGGTCGGCCCCGGCTTCCGCAGCCTGCACCTGGAGCTGGACGACATCACCGCGGCGGCGCGGGAAGCGAGCGATCTGGTGGCCGAACGGCTGCGCGCCCTGCACGGCGTGCCGGACGGCCGGTCCGGCACGGTGGCCGCCACCACGACGCTGGCGGCCTTCCCCGGGGGCGAGCGGTCCACCGCGGAGGTGATCGAGGCGATCACGAACCGGCTGCACGGCGTCGCGTCGACGATCCGTGTGGTGCGGGGTTCGGTCGACGCCGAGGACCCGGTCACCACCGACCTGCTGCACAGCGTCGTGGAAACGCTGGAGAAGCACGCGTGGATGCTCGGCGCGGCGGGGCGGGAACCGCGGCGCTGACCGGAATCCGTTATATGCTCGGCAAGTGAGGACGGACATCACGGTCGTCGTGGGCGAGGACCAGGCGCTGGTGCGCGAAGGCATCGTGCGGATGCTCGAACGCGCGGGCTGCACGGTCCTCGCCGCGGTCGGCACGGCCACCGAGCTCGTGCACGAAGCCCGGCGGCACAAGCCGGACGTGGTGATCACCGACATCCGCATGCCGCCGCAGTTCGACGAGGCCGGCCTGCGCGCCGCGATCGAGATCCGCGCGAGCGAACCGGGCATCGGCGTGATCGTGTTGTCGCAGTTCCTCGACGACACCTACGCCATCGACCTGGTCGGTGATCGCGCCGAGGGCGTCGGCTACCTGCTCAAGGAGAAGGTGGCCAGCCCCGAGCTGCTCGTCGACGCGGTCCGCCGGGTCGCCGACGGCGGCTCGGCCCTCGACCCGGACGTGATCGCCCGCCTGGTGGGCCGCAAACGGGTCGACAGCCCGCTGGACGGCCTCACCCAGCGCGAACGCGAGGTGCTCGCGCTGATGGCCGAAGGCCACTCGAACTCCGGGATCGCCGCCAAACTCGTCGTCACCGTGCCCGCGGTCGAGCGGCACGTCACCGGGATCTTCAGCAAACTGGGCCTGACCGACGCCGCCTCCGGGCACCGCCGCGTGCTCGCCGTGCTCAGGTACCTGGGGCAGTGAACAGCGCGGCCAGGTCGGTTCCGACCAGCTGGTCCTTGGGCACGAACGCCCGCACCCCGGCGCCGGTGAGGGTCTGCTCCGGGTAGCCGTGGTGGTCGGTGGAGGTCAGGACCACCGCGGGCGGCTCGGGTTCCCGGTGGATCTCCCGCGCGAGGGTGAGGCCGTCGGTGTCGGGCAGGTTCACGTCCAGCAGCACGCCGCCGGGGCGGTGCGCGCGGATCGCGGCCATGGCCTCGCTGCCGTCGGCGGCGGCGTCGACCACCTCGAACCCGCGCACGGCCAGCAGACGGCCGGCGACGCGGCGGAAGGCCGCGTCGTCGTCGACCACCAGCACCGTGAATCCCATACCGCAAGCCTCGCCCGCCACGGCTTCACACGCAATGGGGAAAACCCCACGATCATGGAACCGGGATCCGGGCACCGGGCGGTACGCTGCCGGTCCAGCACGTGCCCTGACGCTGATCTCCAGCGCCTCGGCGACGAAGAATCAGATGTGGGCCTCGACCGCCGCGGGCAGACCGCGCCCGGCCAGCACGGCGGGACGCAGGTCCGCGACCAGGTCGCGGAGTTCGGCGATCGCCGTGCGCGCCTGTTCCGCGGCTTCGTCGATGAGTTCCGCTTGACCCGGCGGCTCGCACTCGCTGGTCAGCTCCAGTGCGATGAGGACGTTGACCAGCCGGGCCTGCACGCGCTCGCGCAGCTCACCGGCCAGACGCAGGCGAGAGTCGGCGATCCGGCGCTGTGCCGCGCGATCCGGCACCCGTGGTCGTGCTGCTCCACTGTGGACTGCGGTCGTCTCCGTCAGCTGCATGTCCCAAGCCTCCGCCGTGGCGGGGCGGCCGGGTAGCGGGCGAGTCCTATCAGCTCATAACCGCTGCTTATGTCCCGCCGGTGAGCGGGATGGTGGCCCGCAGCGAGGTGCCGCTCCCCGGCGGCGAGGACAGGGCGAAGTCGCCGTCCAGCGCCGTGACGCGGTCGGCGAGCCCGATCAGGCCGCTGCCCGTGCCGTCGAGGTTCGCGCCGCCCGCGCCGTCGTCGCTGACGTCGAGGATCAGCGTCGCTCCGTCGCAGCGCAGGTCGACCGTGATCCCGGTGGCGCCGGCGTGCTTGACCGCGTTGGTGATCGCCTCGGACACCACGAAGTAGGCGTTGACCTCGATCGTCGGCGGCAGCCGACGGGGGAGGTTGCCGGTGATCACCACCGGCAGCGGGGTGCGCGCCGCGAGCGCCTCGACCGCGGGCAGCAGCCCGCGCGAGGTCAGGATCGCGGGGTGGATGCCGGCGACGAGGTCCCGCAGGTCGTCGATGGCGGCCTGCGCCTGGCCGACCGCTTCGTCGACCAGTTCGCCGACGCCTGGCGGCAGCTCCTCCCGCGCCAGCTGGAGTCCGATGAGGAGGGCCACGAGCCGTTGCTGCACACCGTCGTGCAGGTCGCGCGCCATCTGGCGGCGCACCTCGGTCGTGGTCTCCACGATCCGCCGCTGCGCCGCCCTGGACTCCACCGCCCGCACCTGCGCCGCGTCGCGTTCCCGGATCATCCGCTCGGTCGCGTGCCGCTCGGTGAGGTCGGTGAAGGCGTAGACCAGGCCGGGCCCGTCGTCCAGCCGCAGCGGCGCCGACCACCACGCGATCGGGAACATCGACCCGTCCCGCCGCACGAACCAGTCGTTGTCGCCGTGCGCGGTCTCGCCGGTCAGCCGGGGCCGCAGCATCGGGCACTCCGCCGCCGGGTACGGCTCGCCCGTCACGCGCTTGTAGTGCACGGTTTCGTGGCTCGGCCGGCCGCGCAGCTCCGACACGTCGTCGTAGCCGAGCGCGTCCAGCGCGGCCTTGTTGGCGAACATGATCAGGCCCTCGGCGTCCACCACCCAGACCGGTTGCGGCACGCTGTCGAGGATCAGCGGCAGCAGCGCGTCAACCGACCTCATGGCCACGCCCGCGCGCCCGGTCGCCGTCGGCGGTCTCGGTGGTCCGCAGCGAGCCCAGCAGCGCGAGCCGCTCCTCGGTCGCGCTGCCCGGCTGCGCCTGGAAGACCTTGAGCTGCTGGCCGGGCGCGCTGTTCACGGTGAACGAGTGGTAGCTCAGGTCCAGCTCGCCCACCTGCGGGTGCCGGATCCGCATCGGCTCGTGCTTCTTCTCGCGCACGTCGTGCCGGGACCACAGCCGCACGAACTCCGGGCTCTTCACCGTCAGCTCGCCGACCAGGTCGGTCAGCCGCTGGTCGTCCGGGTCCTCACCGGCGGCCACCCGCAGCGCCGCGACACCCTTGGCGGCCACCGAGTCCCAGTCGCGGTAGAACTCGCGCGCCGCCGGGTCGAGGAAGCAGAAGCGGCCGAGGTTCGGCTCCGGCCCGGCCGGCGCGTACAGGGCCTGCCCGAGCGGGTTCGCGGCGAGCACGTCCAGCAACGGGCCCACGACCATGGCCGGGGAGTGCGTCCAGGTGTCCATCAGCCGCCGCAGATCCGGGTCCACCTGGCGGAAGCGGCGCCGCCGCGGCCGGGGCCGCGCGAGCCGGTACAGGTGCTCCACCGCCTCCTGGTCCAGGCCCAGCACCGCGGCCAGCGACTGCAGGACGTGGTCGGACGGGTTGCGCTCACGGCCCTGTTCGAGCCGGGCCAGGTAGTCCGTGCTGATCCCGGCCAGCGTCGCCACCTCCTCGCGGCGCAGGCCACCGCGGCGGCGACCCGAGTCGGCGAGACCGAGATCGGCCGGGGTGACCACGTTGCGGCGAGCCCTGATGAACTGGCCGAGCCGGTTGTCGTCCTCCACGGATCGAGGGTAAGCGCACCGGGCCCGCGGGCGGTAGGAGTGGCACTCCTACCCAGCGCGTCGATTACCCTCCCGCTCTCGTGCTGAAGAAGGCCTCGTTCGCGGTGTCGCGCCTCATCGAGTTCGCGTTGCTCGCCCTCGGCGTGCTCGTGTTCGTGTTCGACGACCCGGTGTTCGTGATGTGGTGGGACCTGCTGGCGGCCGTGTACCTGGGCGTCCGGATCCGGCGCGTGGCGCGCAAGTCCGCGGGTCCGGACTGGCGGCGCAGCCTGCTCGGCGGGCGTGGCGGCCTGTTCTTCACGGTGTTCACCAGCGTGGTCGGCATCACCTGCGGCCTGACCATCGTGCTGGGCACCGGCGACGACCTGATCGCCAGGGTGTTCGGCGTGCCCGCCGTGCTGCTCGCCTGGGCGATCCTCCACTTCGGATACGCCGAGCGGTACGCGCACGCCTACTACCGGGCGCTGCCGGAACGGCAGTTCGCCTTCCCGGACACCGAGACACCCCTGTTCGCCGACTTCGCGTACTTCGCGTTCACCGTGGGCACCACGTTCGCGGTGTCCGACGTCGAAACCCGTACGACGGCGGCGCGGTCGCGGGTACTCTCGCACGGGGTGCTGAGTTTCCTCTACAACACCGCGACGCTCGGAGTCGCGATCGGCGTGATCACCGGGAGTTGACGTGTTCGGTGCACTGGCCTTCGACCTGGATTCGGTCGCCACCCTGCGGTTGTGCAGCTGGCGGGACAACGGCTGGCGCTCTCTGCTGATCCGGTCCTACGCCAACGACCCGGTCGCCGAGGAGGTCCTGCTGCCTGCCACCGCCGAGCAGACCCTCGTGCTGATCACCTCGGGCACCAAGACCATCGAGTCGAGGGCGGGCGCGCGCTGGCACAGCGCCGAATACGGGCCCGGCCGGATCGGGCTGACCGCGCCGCACCAGGAGGCGCACCTGCGCTGGCGCGGCGCGCCCACGACGAGCATCAACGTCTACCTGCCGGCCGGACTGCTCGAACGGACCGCCGCCGAGCTCTTCGGACGTGGCGCGTCGCGGGTGAGCCGGCCGGACGCACTCGCCGCCGACGATCCGGTGCTCGCGGCCGTGCTCACCGGGCTCGGCGACGCCGCGCTCGCCGGGGCGGACGAGCTGTACGCGGAGACGGCGGCCGCGTTCATCGCCGCGCACCTGCTCACCCGGCACGCCTCGGCCCCGGAACCGGCTCCGGTGCGCGCCGAGGACATCCGGGTGCGGCAGGCCGTCTCGTTCATCCAGGACAACCACCACCTGCCGCTGACGCTCGCCGAGATGGCGGCCGCGGTGGAGTTGAGCCCGTTCCACTTCCTGCGGGTCTTCAAGGCCGCGACCGGTACCACCCCGTACCGGTTCTTGAACACGGTCCGGATCGACCGCGCACGGCGGTACCTCGGGCGGACCGACCTGCCGGTCAGTGACATCGCGCACCTGTGCGGGTTCACTTCGCCGTCCCGGCTGGCGATCGCGTTCCGGCGGGAGACCGGGGTGTCGCCCACCGCGTTCCGGGACCAGCAGCAATAAACGTCCTGCCGCGCAGCAAGCAGGGGAAGGCGCGCGCCCGCCGGGGAACTTAGCGTGGCGGGCATGGCCACTAACGACCCGACGGTGGAGCTGTCCTGCGTCCTCAACGGACAGTCCGTCCGCCTCCAGGTGGATCCCCGTGAATCGCTCCTCGACGTGCTGCGCGAGCGGCTCGTCCACACCGGCACGAAGAAGGGCTGCGACCAGGGCCACTGCGGCGCGTGCACGGTGCACGTCGACGGCCGCCGGGTGGTGTCGTGCCTGACCCCGGCCGTCCAGGTCGCGGGGCAGGAGGTGACGACCATCGAGGGCGTCGCCGGACCGGACGGCGGGCTGCACCCGCTGCAGCAGGCCTTCATCGACCACGACGCCCTGCAGTGCGGCTACTGCACGCCCGGCCAGATCATGTCCGGCCTGGCCTGCATCGCCGAGGGCCACGCCGGCGACGACGACCAGATCCGCGAGTACCTCAGCGGCAACATCTGCCGCTGCGGCGCCTACGCCGGCATCGTCGCCGCGGTCCGCGAGGCCGCCGCGCGGAACGGGGCGTGACGTCGTGCGAGCCTTCAGCTACCTCGTGCCGGATAGCGTGGACGCCGCCGTCGACGCGCTGCGGTCGGCGCAGCCGGGCACGAAGATCCTCGCCGGCGGCACCACCCTCTACGACCTGATGAAGCTGGGCATCGAGGCGCCGCCCGCGGTCGTCGACGTGCACCGCCTGCCCGGTTTCGACGCCGTCGGCACCGGACCGGACGAGCTGTCCTTCGGCGCGGGCGCCCGGATGGCCGACGTCGCCGACCACCCCGTGATCCGCGCGGACTACCCGGCGCTGTCGGAGTCGCTGTGGCGCGCGGCGTCGCAGCAGCTGCGCAACATGGCCACGGTGGGTGGCAACCTGTTGCAGCGCACCCGCTGCGCCTACTTCCGCGGCGGCCCGGAGTTCCCGTGCAACAAGCGGAACCCGGGCAGCGGCTGCGCCGCCATCGGCGGCCACGACCGCGCGCACGCCTTGCTCGGCGGTTCGGAGTCGTGCATCGCGACCTACCCCGGCGACTGGGCGATCGCGCTGCTCGCGTTCGACGCCGTCGTGGACGTGCTCGGCCCGGGTGGCGAGCGCCAGGTGCCGCTCGCCGACCTGCACCTCGAACCGGGCGACGACCCCACCCGCGAGCACACGCTCGCCGCGGACGAGCTGATCGTGCGCATCCGCGTGCCGGTGAGCGCGGCCGGCCGCGGGTCGACCTACCACAAGATCCGGGACCGGGAGTCCTACGCGTTCGCGCTCGCCTCGGCCGCCGTCGCGGTGACCCTCGACGGAGACGTGGTGGGGGAGTGCCGCATCGCCCTGGGCGGCGTCGCCACGCGGCCGTGGCGAGCGGCCGAGGCCGAGTCGTTCCTGTCCGGCCGGGCGCTGACACCCGAGAACGCCCGCCGGGCCGGGGAGATCGCCTTCGAGGGCGCCCGCCCCGGCACCTACAACGGGTTCCGAGTAGAACTGGGCATCCGCACGGTCGCTGACGCGGTGCGCATTGCCGGAGAGCGAGCCAGCAGATGACCGCCATCGACAACCGCCGGGTCGACGCCCGCGACAAGGTGACCGGCCGGACCGCCTACGGCGCCGACCGGGTGCCCGAGGGTGTGGCGTACGCGATGTTCGCGACCGCCCGGATCGGCAAGGGCCGGATCGTCTCGATCGATACCTCCGCTGCCGAAGCCGTTCCGGGCGTGCGCCTGGTGGTGACCCGGTTCGAACCCGGTGAGCTGGGCGAAGGCAGCTTCGTCATGGGCGGCGGGCACGGGTTCCAGAGCTTCCAGCCGCTGCTCGGTGACCGGGTGGCCTACCGCGGCCAGCCGATCGCGCTGGTGGTCGCGGACACGCTCGTCGCGGCCACCGAGGCCGCCGAACTGGTGACGGGCGAGTACGAGGTGGAGCCGTTCGCGGTCGGGCTCGACGCCGACGGCGCGAACACCGTCGTCCAGGAGGAGGCCATTCCGCTGCCGTTCCTGGCCGACGTCAAGGTGGGCGACGCGGACGCCGCCTTCGCCGCCAGCCCGGTGCGGGTGGAGGGCACCTACGAGCACGCCCCGCAGCACCAGGTGCCGATGGAGCTGATCAGCAGCGTCGTGGAATGGCACGGCGACCGCGTGATCGTGCACGAGGGCACCCAGAACGCGGGCGCGCTGCGCCACGGCCTGGCCCGGCAGCTGGGCATCGACGCGGCGAACGTCGAGATCCGCTCGCCCTACGTCGGCGGCGGGTTCGGGCAGAAGAACTCGCTGCAGCCGCACCTGGGACCGCTGGCCGTCGTCGCGCGCCGCCTCGGCCGCCCGGTCAAGCTGGTGCTGCCGCGGCCGCAGACGTTCCACGCGGCCAGCTTCCGGCCCGCGTCCCGGCACACCGTGCGGCTGGGCGCCGACACCTCCGGCAAGCTGCTGGCCGCGGTGCACGAGGTCGACCAGCAGACCTCGCGGCACGACCTGTTCCCGTGCACGGCCACGGAGGTCACCTCGCGGCTGTACGGCGTGCCGGCCTTCCGCGGCAGGCAGCGGCTGGTGCAGACCGACGTGCAGACCCCCGGGTACATGCGCGCGCCGTTCGAGAGCCCCGCGACGTTCGCGTTCGAGTCCGCCGTGGACGAGCTCGCCTACGCCACCGGGCAGGACCCGGTGGCGCTGCGGCTGGCCAACGACACGGCGGTCGACCCGGTGAGCGGGCACCCGTTCTCCAGCCGCTACCTGGCCGAATGCCTGCGGCGGGGCGCGCAGCGGTTCGGCTGGGCGGACCGGAACCCGGAGCCCGGGTCGATGGTCGCCCCGGACGGGTCGTCGATCGGCTGGGGCGTGGCGGCGGGGGCCTACCCGTGCAACGTCGCGCCCGCGGTCGCGCACCTGTCGGCGAGCGCGGACGGGCGGGTGACGGTGAGCGTCGACGGGCACGAGATGGGGCAGGGCATCCGGTCGGCGATCGCGCTGACCGTGGCGCGCGACCTCGGGGTGCCTGCGGCCGACGTGGTGGTGCTGGTCGGGGACACCCGGGTGGCGCCCCAGCACCTGACCGCTGGTTCGTGGGGCACCGCGACGGCGCTACCCGCAGTCCAGAGTGGACTGGCGGAGCTGCGCAAGCACCTGGACGTCCCGGCGTCCGGGGACGTGGACGTCGCGGCGGCGGTCGCGGCGACCGGGCGGGACGCGGTGGAGGTCGAGGTGACCTCGCAGGCGCCGGAGATGCTGGAGCGGTCCCGGGCCGGGCTGGTCGCGATCGCGGGCCCGGAGTTCGGGGAGTTCAGCTCGTTCAGCTGGATCGCGCACTTCGTCGAGGTGCGGGTCGAGGCGGGGACGCGGCGGATCCGCGTGCCGCGGGTGGTCAGCGTCGCCGACTGCGGCCGGGTGGCGAGCCCGGTCACGGCGGCCAGCCAGGTTCGCGGCGCCGTGGTGTGGGGCATCGGCGCGGCGCTGCGGGAGGAGAGCGAGGTGGACGACCGCTTCGGCGGCTTCCTCAACACCACGCTGGAGGAGTACCCGGTGCCGGTGAACGCCGACGTGCACGACATCGACGTGTCCTTCATCGACGAGCCGGACCCGCTGTTCAACTCCGCCGGGGTGAAGGGGCTCGGCGAGGTCGCGATGGTCGGGGTGGCCGCGGCCATCGCGAACGCGGTGCACCACGCGACGGGCCGCCGCCCCCGGCGGCTGCCCATCCGGCTCGAGCACGTCCTCTGACGTGGCCGTGGTGTCCCGGCCGGCGGTGAGCGCCCCGGACGCGCTGAGCCCGGCCGCCCTGGCCGACGCGAGACGGGCCCAGCCCCGGCGCGGGCTGGCCGGGCTGCTGTTCGTGCTGCCGGTCGCCGGGTTCCTGGCGGCCGGCGCGGGCGGCCCGGCGCAATCGGCCGCGCTGCTCGGACCCGCCGTGGCCTTCGCACTGCCGCTGGTGGCGATGATCGCCTTCTGGTGGGACGACTGGCCCGGCAGTCTTGCGCGTCCGGGGTGGTCCGGGCTCTACGACACGCTGCTGGTCGTGGCGGGCGGGCTGGTGCTGAGCCTGCTCGGGCGGGCGGTCGCGGGCGCGGCGAACCCGTTGCCGCTGGCCGGCGGGATCTTCACCGTCATGCTGCAGCTGACGCTGGTCTGCGAACGGTGGCCGCTCGCCGGGGCCGGGCGGATCCGCTCCGGCCTCGCCGCGCTGGCCGGGTGCTGGGCGGCAGGGGCGGTGGCGTACCTGCTGCTCGTCCGGTCCGGCGCAGTGCCGGGGGAGGCGTACGGGGCGTGGTTCACCGTGCTCGGCGCGTGGCAGATGGTCTTCTACGTCGCCCTGCGCGGGTGGCCGTTCGCCCGCATCCGGCGGCGCGCCGTGCGGCTGGTGACCGCGAACGCGGCCGTGGTGGTGTGCGGTTCGGTGAGCTGCCTGATCGCGGAACCTGGCCGCGTCACGGCGATCGCCGCGGCGGTGGTCGCGTCGGTCCTGCTGGTCTCGATGCAGTTCGAGGCGTGGCCGGCGGTGCGGCTCGGTCCACTGCCCGGGCGGAGCCTGGCGCTGGCGATCGTGGCCGTGCTGGCGGTGTCGCTGTCGTGGCTGCTCCCGCCGCTCGCCCGCGTGGCCGGCGTCCCGGAGTCCGAAGTGGACGGCTGGGTCACGCACGCGCTGCTGAACGCGCTGAGCCTGGCCGTCATCCTGCACGTCGCGGTGTGGCGCCGCTGGCCCGGCCGCGCGTGATCCGGATCACCGGGTGTCACGGCTTTCAGATGAGCGGTGTCTTCAGGGCGAACTGTTGTGGACGGAAGGGAAATCCCATGAACGTCGCCCTGTGGATCGCCGCCGGGGTGCTCGCCGCGGTCGCCCTCACCGGGGGCTTCACCAAGTCGTTCCTGCCGGTGGAAAAGCTGGCCGCGGCGCACGGCGGGGAGTGGACGGGGGATGCCGCGCCCGCGTTCGTGCGGACGCTCGGCGTGCTGGAGGTCCTGGCCGCGATCGGGCTGGTGCTGCCCGCGGTGACCGGGATCGCGCCGGTGCTGGTGCCGGTGACCGCGGTGTGCTGGGCCGGGCTGATGATCGGCGCGATGATCACGCACCTCCGCTACGAAGGCGGCGCGCGGTTCGCCGGCCTGAACCTGATCTACCTCGTGGTCGCGGTGTTCATCGCGTGGGGCCGCTTCGGGATCGCGCCGTTCGCGGGGTGAGCGGGCCGTCTTTCGCGTACCGTGCGGGCCGGGTTTCGAGGACAGGAGGATGGGATGCCAGCGAGCGTCATCGACCGCCGCGACGGCCGACCGGACGGCGAGAACTGGACCGAGAACTTCGAAGAACTCCCCGGCGGGGCGGGGATCTCCATCATCCTGGAATCGACGTCGGAAGCCGGTGCGGGCCCGCGCCTGCACCGGCACCCGTACACGGAGACGTTCGTGATCCGCCGCGGCAGCGCGGTGTTCACCATCGGGGCCGACGAGGTCGCCGCCAGGGCCGGTCAGGTGCTCGTCGTCCCGGCCGGGACGCCGCACAAGTTCACCACCGGCCCCGGCGGCTACGAGGCCGTGCACATCCACGCCGCTCCGCGTTTCGTCACCGAGTGGCTGGAGTAGGGGGCACGGTCAGCACGAGCTTGCCGAACTGATCGCCCGACGCGAGTTCGGCCAGCGCGCGTGGGCCGTCCTCCAGTGGGAACGTGCGGTGGACGACCGGCCGGATCCGGTGCTCGGCCGCGTTCACCACCGGCCGCCGTCACGCGGTCAGCCTTAGCTTGCCGAAGGTCGCCTGCCGGCAGTTCGGTCAGTGTGCGTGGGCCGTCGTCCGGTGGGAAGGTGCGGTGGATCACCGGCCGGATCCGGTGCTCGGTCGCGTTCACCACCGGCCGTGGTCACAGGGTCAGCACGAGCTTGCCGAACTGGTCGCCCGACGCGAGTTCGGCCAGCGCGCGTGGGCCGTCCTCCAGTGGGAACGTGCGGTGGACCACCGGCCGGATCCGGTGCTCGGTCACCAGGTCGAGCATCCGCCCGAACTCCCGCGCGCTGCCCATCGACGTGCCCAGCAGGCTGATCTGCCGGAAGAACATCTCGCGCAGCGACAGGGTGACGTCCGCGCCCGTCGTCGCGCCGAGCGACACCAGCCGCCCGCCCGGGCGCAGCACCGACAGGCACCGGCCGAACGTGGCCGAGCCGACGCTGTCGATGACGAGGTCCACCGGCTTCCCCAGCGCGCCGCGCCAGTCCTCGGCGCTGCCGATCGCCCGGTCGGCCCCCAGTTCGAGCGCCCGGCGGCACTTCTCCGGGCTGCGCGAGGTCACGCTGACGGTGGCGCCGGCCGCCTTGGCCATGGCCAGCGCGAAGGTCGCCACCCCGCTGCCGATCCCGGGCAGCAGCACGTGCTCGCCCGGGCGCAGCCCGCCGCGCGTGAACAGCGCCCGGTACGCCGTCAGTGCCGCGAGCGGAAGGGCCGCCGCTTCGGTCCAGCCGAGGTGCGCCGGTTTGGGGGCCACGTTCTTCGCCGGCACCACAACGTACTCGGCGAACGTGCCGTCGGTGGGCACGCCGAGAATGGCGGGGACCTCCGGCACGTCGCCGGGCTCGTCCCAGTCCAGCGAGGGGTTGACGACGACCTCGGTCCCGGGAGCCACCTCCGCGCCCGGCCCGGCCGCGGCGACCACTCCGGCGCCGTCCGAACCCAGCACGACCGGAGCGTCATCGGCCCCGCGCCCGTCGACGAGGAACAGGTCGCGGTGGTTGAGACCGGCCGCGCGGACAGCGACCACGACCTCGCCCGGTCCCGGCCGCGGCGCGGGCACCTCCGCCACCCGCACACCCGTGAGTCCCGTCGCGTTCCCGTGCACCACTGCGGTCATCGTTGTCACGTCCGCGAAGCTAACAGCGGTCCGGCGCGCGCCTCCAACGATCGCGAACCGGGTCACAGCACGGGTTTTTCAGATCGTGAACCGCCGTCACTCGAGCTCGGCGTCGAGGGTGATGGTGGTGCCCGTCAGCGCGGCCGAGACCGGGCAGGTTTCCTTGGCGTCCTCGGCGATCTTGCGGAAGTCGTCCGGGCTCGCGCCCGGCACCGTCGCGCGGACCGCGAGCGCGATGCCCTTGATCTCGTACCCGCCACCGGACTTCGGGCCGAACGACACCGTCGCGGTGGTCCGGATCTTTTCCGGCGGGGTGCCCGCGCGCCCGAGCAGACCGGACAGCTGCATGCAGTAGCACGAGGAGTGCGCGGCCGCGATCAGCTCCTCGGGACTGGTCTTGCCGCCGGCTTCCTCGGCGCGTGCCGGCCACGAGACCGCGAACGTGGTCAGCTCCGACGTGTCGAGACTGGTCTCCCCGGACCCGCTCGGCAGGTCGCCGGTCCAGGTGGTGGTGGCTTGACGATCGGTCATGGCGGACCTCCTCCGGTCGTGCGCTGCGCGCGGGCGGGGCCGCGGCGCGGCCAGGGCAGTCACGGGTGGCCGGCGTGGGCGGCTGGAGTGCGCGCCGTGCACACCTGACCTGTCTCCGGCCCGGTCAGCAGACGCTCCAGATTGTCCTCGAACCCGTCCGCCATGCGCCAGTCCGCCGCGAGCGTGAACAACGTCCGGCCGTCCTCGCCGCCCAGGGTGCACGCGAACCCGGCCCGGTCCAGTGGGACGGTGGCGAGCACCTCGCCGCCCTCGGCGACCCGCAGGCAGGCCGGTCCCCGCTCGGTCCAGCCCGGCGTCCACACGGCCCCCTCGGCGTCGAGGACGATGCCGTCCCCGGGCAGCGGGGCCCACACCCGCCGCCCGGTCAGGGTGCCGTCGGGGCGGATGTCGAACGCGGTGAGCCTGCCTGCGAACGACTCCGAGACGATCAGCGTCCCCTCGTCCGGCGTCACCGCCATGCCGTTGGGGAACGCCAGCCCGTCCGCGACCCGCCGCACCGAGCCGTCCGCCCTGATCAGGACGACGAACCCGGGCGCTTCTCCCGCGCCCGGGTGGAAATCCGTGCCGCCGTTGACGTAGATGTCGCCCCGGCCGGTGACGACGATCTCGTTGAGGCCGGCGCCCAGGCCGGTCAGGTCGGCGTGGTCGGTCAGCGACCCGTCCGCCTCTTGACGCAGCAGGCGGCCCTCCGGCCCGGCGACCACCAGCAACCGCCCGTCCGGCAGCCAGTCGATCGAGAACGGCAACGTCGTCGGCGCGGTGGCCATCACCTCGGCGTTGCCGTCCAAGTCGACGGCCAGCACCTGCCGCGTCCCCCAGTTCGCCAGCCAGAGCCGGTGCTCGTGCCAGCGCGCCGACTCGCCGATCTTCAACCCGGTCAGCAGAACGTCGCTCATCGTCGCTGCTCCTCACGGTCGAGGGAACCCGTTCACCGGCTACACGAACGGCCGCAGGCCGGATCGACACCTCACCACCACGCGTTGCGCGTGGCCGGGTCCTTCACCGCCCCGTCGGCCTTGGTCTGGGCGGTGTGCTCGGCGCCGGTGAGGTCGGCGCCGGAGAAGTCGGAACGGCCCAGGTCCGCGTACTCGAAATCCGCGCCGGTGAAGGTCGAGCCGGAGAAATCCGCGCTGCCCAGCTTGGCGCTGTCGAACCGGGCGCCGGTGAAGTCGGCGTTCGTGGCGAAGACGAAACCGGCCGTGAGATCCGCGCGGTACAGCGACGCGCCGACAAGCGTGGCATCGGACAGCGCGGTCAGCCCGAGACGCGCCCCGCTCAGATTGGCCCCGCTGAGGTCGGAGCCGATCAGCGACATCCCGCTCAGGTCGCCGTCCACCGCCCGCACCTCGCGCAGGCACAGCTCGCGCAGGTCGATCACCGCCGGCCCGGGATCCCGGGTGACGTCGCGGCGGGTCAGCACCGCGAAGGCGGCCGCCACGTCCGCCGGTGTCGGCGGGCACGGCTCGCCCCGGACGCGCGGGCTGGTGGAGCGCAGGAACGCGGACAGGACCTCGACCATGGTCGCCTGGTCCCGCGGCGAGTCGACCGCGATCCGCTCCAGCGCGTAGATCCCGCCGAGCCGCCGGTGCAGGTTCGCGGCGCCCTCGGCGCCCAGCTGGTCGACGGCGCGGGTGTAGCGGTCGGTGATCTGCCCCTGCCGGGCCACCTCGATCTGGTCGCGGGTGGCCTGCAGCGAGATCGCGGTGAACACCAGCGCGCCGACCGCGGTCACCGTGGTGACCATCCCGCCGATGCGGGACCAGCGCTCGGCCGCGCCGGCACCGGTGGTCGTGGGGCGCTGCCGGCTCCGCGACCACAGCACCCCGGCGGCTACCAGCGCCACGACGGCCGCCACCAGCGGCCACCACTCGGTGAGGAACGGCCACCACGACGTCGCCGCCGGAGCCAGCTGCCAGCCGAGGGCGGCGGCCGCCAGCACGACCAGAGCCAGCGCCGTGCGGCGGGCGCGGCGCCGGGTCCGGAGGTCGCGCTCCCGGCCCCGCAGCGCGTCACGCGCGAGATCTTCGTCCACGTGCGGTAGTCGCCACGCCACCGCCCGGCGTAACCGGCCGGGTCGTCAGACCTTCACCGACGGGCGGCCCGGCGACAGCGCGCCCGCGGCGATCGCGGCCACCGCGGCCGTCACGGCGAACACCAGGAACCCGCCGCGGAACCCGGCGAGCGTCTCCGCGACCAGGCTCGCCGCCGCGACGCTCGACACCACCGCGGCCCCCAGCGAAGCCCCGAACTCGTGGAACGTGCTCACGATCCCCGACGCGATCCCGGCCTCGTGCGGTGCCACCTGCCCCAGAGCCGTCGCCGACGCCACCACGAACAACACCCCGGTGCCGGCGCCCGCGACCGCGATGCTGATCGCCACCACCACGGCGTTCATGACGAGCGCGGGCACCACCAGGCCGATCGCGGCGACCAGCAGCCCGGCCACCGCGAGCGGGCGCGCGCCGAACCGCCCGATGACCCGCCCGGTGAGATTGGCCGCGGCCATCGTCAGCAGCGCCACCGGCAGGAACAGCAACCCGGTCACCAGCGCGTTGAACCCGCGCTCCTGCTGGAAGTAGAACGTCCCGAGGAAGAACACCGCGACCGTCAGCGCCGTCGCCATCAGGATGAGGAACGTGCCCGTCGCCACCGGGCGGCGGACCAGCAGCCGCACGTCCATCAGCGGCGCCTTCGCCCGGCGCTGCCACGCCACGAACGCCACGTACCCGACCGCGGCCGCCAGCACCAGCCACCCGGTCGTCGCGGTCAGCCAGCCCTGGTCCCCGGCGTTGATCAGGGCGTACACCAGCGCCCCGGACGAGGCGGTGACGAGCAGCGCGCCCAGCACGTCCAGCCGCGCGCCCGGGACCACCGGCGCGGTGCGCGGCAGCATCCGAGCCAGCGCGGCGACGATGACGAGCCCGATCGGCACGTTGATCCAGAACACCCACGGCCAGCCCGGCCCCGCGGTGAGCAGCCCGCCCAGCAGCACGCCGAGGGCCGCGCCACCGCCGCCCAGCGCCGACCACACACCCAGCGCCTTGTTCCGCTCGTCGCCCTCGAAGAGCCCCACGACCAGCGACAACGCCGACGGCGACAACAGCGCCGCGCCGACGCCCTGCGCGATCCGGCCGCCCAGCAGCACGGCGGACGACCCGGCCAGCCCGGTCACCAGCGAAGCCAGCGTGAAGACCACCAGCCCGGCGAGCGCGATCCGCTTGGCGCCGGCGAGGTCGGCGAGCCTGCCGCCGAGCAGCAGCAGCCCGCCGAAGGTGAGCGTGTACGCGCTGACCACCCAGGTCATCGCCTCGCGGCTCATGCCGAGGTCGGTCTCGATGTGCGGCAGCGCGATCGCCACCACCGTGACGTCGAGGATCAGCATCAGCTGGGCGACCCCGAGGAAGCCGAGGATGCGCCACCGCAGCGGGTGCGCACCGGGTCTTGCGAACGAATCCGACATGATCATCTCCGGATAACTCGTACGACGAAGTACAACTTACAACCGACATGCTAACTCGTACATTCCCGTACGAGATAGACTTCGGTGGTGAGCACTTCCGCACGACCGCGCCGGCGCGCCGACGCCGAGCGCAGCATCGCCCGCATCGTCACCGCCGCCAGGGAGGTGCTCAGCCGGGATCCGGACGCGAGCATCGACGACATCGTGAAGGCCGCCGGGGTGGGCCGGATGACGTTGTACGGGCACTTCCCCAATCGCGCGGCGCTGGTCGAGGCCGCGCTCGCCGACGCCATCCGGGCCGGCGAGGAGGTCCTGTCCGCGGTCGACCTCGACGGCGACGCGCGGGCCGCCCTGGCGCGGCTGATCGCGCCCAGCTGGTCGCTGGTGGCCGAGTCGACGAAGCTGCTGCAGGCCGCCGAAGGGCTCCTGCCGGCGGCGCGCATCCGCGAACTGCACGGCGACGCGGCCAACCGGGTGGAGGACCTCGTCCGGCGGGGCCGGCGGCAGGGCGTGTTCCGGACGGACCTGCCGGTCACGTGGCTGGTCAACGTCGTGCACTACGTCCTCAACGGGGCCGCCGAGGAGAACCGCGCCGGACGGTTGAGCGCGGCCGACGCGCCCGCTGTGGTGAGCGCGACGGTCCGGTCATTGCTGGCGCCGCCGGACTTGCATTGACGTTCGCGTCAACCCGCAGAATCGCGCCCGTGTTCACGGAAGCAGAACTGAGTTACCTGAAGTCCCAGCCCCTCGGCAGGCTCGCCACGGTGTCGCCGGGCGGGCAGGTGCAGAACAACCCGGTGAACTTCTTCGTCGTCGACGGTGTGATCGTCATCGGCGGGCACGCGCTGGGCGCGTCGAAGAAGTTCCGCAACGTCCAGCGGGGCAGCACGGTGTCGTTCGTGGTGGACGACCTGGCGACGGTGGACCCGTGGGTGCCGCGGGGCATCGAGATCCGTGGCAGCGCGGTGGCGCTGACCGATCAGGAGCCGCCGGTGCCGTACTTCTCGCGGGAGATCATCCGGATCACCCCGGCGCGGATCATCTCGTGGGGGCTGGACGGTCCCCGGGCGAGCCGATCGGTGGGGTGATCAACGGCCGCTAGGCTCGACCGCCACCGGCGAAGGGAGACCAGTGCCGATCGAGCACGAAGCCAAGGTCCTCGACATCGACCCCGCGCGCGTCGCGGCCCGCATCCTGCGTGCGGGCGGGGAGCGGATCGGAGGGCCGCGGCTGATGCGGCGTTACGTTTACGACGTGACGCCGGGGCACCGGTCGAAGTGGATCCGGTTGCGCGACACTGGCGCCGAGACGACATTGTGCGTCAAGGAAATCCGCAGCGACGCCATCGACGGCACACACGAGGCCGAGGTGACGGTCGGCGACTTCGCGGGCGCTCAGGAGTTGCTCGGCCTCCTCGGCTTCACGCCGAAGTCCTACCAGGAGAACCGCCGCACGAGCTTCACCCTGGACGGCGCGCGGCTGGAGATCGACGAGTGGCCGCTCATCCCGCCCTACCTGGAGATCGAAGCCGCCACGGTGGCCGAGGTCGTGCGGGTCGCGGGCTTGCTCGGCTTCCCGGAGGACCGGTTGACGGGCGAGAACACGATCAAGGTGTACGCGCGCTACGGGATCGACCTGGCATCGATCCCGCGGCTCCGCTTCTGAGGGGCGTTGGCGCGGGGCCGGCTCCGGGCGGCCGGCGTGGTTCGGTTGGTGGCAGGTGCTTGCCGGGGCGGCTGAGCACGGCTGGCTGGGGCGGGTGGTCGGGTAGTGGGTGCGGCGGGCTCGGGTAGGTGGGTTGGGTGGCGGGTGCGGTTGGCTAGGGAAGGCGGGTTGCTTGGCGGCGCGACCGGCTCGCGGAGGCGGGTTGTTTGGCGCGGCCGGCCCGGGAGGTGGCGTGGGCGATAGGTGCGGCTGGCTGGGGAAGGCGGCTTGGGTGGCGGGCCGCAAGCGCTTGCCTCTCCCATCCGGTACTGCCACCGCCCCACCGCGCCCTCCGGGAGGGAGCCGCACCGGCACGCCACCCAGCCCTCCACCAGCCAGCCACGCAGCTGGCTCCGGGGCCGTCGCCCTCCAACGACGCGGCGGCCGTACGCCCCAGTGTCCGCGGCCGTCGCCCCATCGCGCCACGGCCGCGACCGGCTTCCGCGGCCGTTGCGTCGTGGGGTGGTGGCGGGTGCTCACGCGGGCTGGCCTTCCGTGATCAGGTCGTCCAGCGCCAGGCCGGCGCCGAGGGCGTGCTCCGCCGCGTAGGGTTCCTCGCCGAGGGCTGTTCGGGCCTTGGCCTCGATGCGGTCGACGTCGCCGCGTTCGGCTTGGGGGAGAGGGGTTCCCACGGAGCGGCGGGCGTGGTCCGCGGCGCCCAGCAGGCGGGCTGCCAGCGTGTGGGCTCCGGTCAGGGCGTGGGCTCCGGCGAGGCCTTCCAGCGCCAGCGCGACTGCCCGCGGGTCCGAACCGCGCCGGGCGATGGTCAGTGCTCGGCGGTGCCAGGTGAACGCGCCGTCGGCGTCGCCGCGGAGTTCGGCTACGAAGCCCAGTTCGGCGCACACCAGGGTGTTGCCCGGCTCGTTCTCGACCAGCCCGTGCCAGTCCAGCAGCACGCGCAACTGCCGCTCCGCCTCGTCCAGCGCGCCCTCCCGGCGGGCGCCCAGCGCGAGGCCCGTCCGCGCGTACATCTCGCCCGGCGTGAAACCGCTTTCCACCGCCACCCGCTCCGCCCGCTCGTGCAGGCGCCGCGCCTCGGTGAAATCCCCCGCGAGCAACGCGGTCCGGCCCAGCCACGACAGCTGGTAGGACACCTCCGGCCACAACCCCAGCTGCTCGGCCCGCCGCAGGCTCTCGGTGTGCAACCGCTCGGCGTCGGCGTAGCGGCCCTCGAACTCGGCCAGCGTGCCCAGCGCGAACGACGCCTGCACCTGGCCCCACCGGTCACCCACCTCGGCGAAGATCGCGGCGCTCTCCTCCGCGGCCGCGTGGGCACTGGCCAGCTCGCCGCGCGCGATCAGCTGGCTGGCCGACTCGGCGAGCCCCGCCGCCGTGCCCCACCGGTCGCCCAGCGACGCGAACCCGTCGAGCGCCGCACTGGTCAGCTTCGACGCCCCGGTCAGATCCGCGACCGTCCCCAGCACGTACCCCAGGAACCACAGCGCCCGCGACCGCACCGCCACGTCGGGGATCGTCGCGGCCTCCTCGGCCACCGCCGGGTCGAAGCGCCCGCCGGCCAGCACGCCGAGCCCCGCCAGCCAGGCCCGCGCCGCGGCCCGGCGGCCGGGCGCCACCTCGCCGGGCACGGCCAACGCCGTCCGCAACGAGCGCAGCGCCTCGCCCAGCCGTCCGCGCAGGAACCAGTACCACGCCAGGCTCGTCACCAACCGCAGCGCCTCGTCCGCGGCCCCCTGGCGGACCAGCGTGTCGAGCGCCGCCCGCAGGTTCGCCGACTCCGCGTCCAGCGTCTCCAGCCAGTGGCACTGACCGGTGCGGCGCAGCAACGGGTCCGCGCGTTCCGCGAGCGCCGTGTAGTGCCGCGCGTGCCGTGACCGGACCGGCTCAGTCTCGCCCGCTTCGGCCAGCCGCTCGAGACTGTACGCGCGCACCGACTCCAGCAGCCGGTACCGCGGGCCCAGCTCGCCGTGCTCGCACACCACCAGCGACCGGTCGACCAGCCGCCCCAGCACGTCGAGCACCGTGCCCGGCTCGTCCCCGCACACCTCCTCGGCCGCCTCCAGCCCGCACCCTTCGGCGTGCACCGCGAGCCGCCGCAGCACCTCACGCTCCGAAGTGGACAGCAGCTCCCAGCTCCAGTCGATCATCGCGCGCAGCGTCCGCTGGCGCGCCGGCGCGTCCCGGGCGCCGGTGGCCAGCAACCGGAACCGGTCGCCCAGCCGCGCGAGCAGCTCGTGCACGCCGAGCGCCCGCACCCGCGTGGCGGCGAGTTCCAGCGCCAGCGGCAACCCGTCGAGCGTGCGGCAGATCCCGGCGACCGCGTGCACGTTCCCTTCGGTGAGCGCGAACCCCGGCGCCGCGGCCGCGGCCCGCGCGACGAACAGCCGCACCGCGCTGAACTCCCGCACCGACGGCAGCACCTCCGCGGCCGGCCGCTCGCGATCGGCGTGACCGGCGGCGGGGATGCCCAGCGGCGGCACCGTCCACAGTGTCTCGCCGGTGAGCCCGAGCGGTTCCCGGCTCGTGGCGAGGATCCGCATCCCCGGGGCCGCGGCGAGCAGCCGGGCCGCCAGCGCGGCGACCGGTTCGACGAGGTGCTCGCAGTTGTCCAGGACCAGCAGCAACCGCCGGTCCCGCACCGCGTCCGCCAGCCGCGCCGTCAGATCGCCCGCGTCGTCGCGCACCCCGAGCACCGCCGCGACCGCCTCGGCCGGGCGCGCCGGACCGTGCTCACCCAGCCCGGCGAGCTCCACCAGCCACACCCCGTCCGGCGCCGCGACCCCGCCGGCCACCTCCAGCGCGAGCCGAGTCTTGCCGACCCCGCCAGGGCCGGTCAACGTGACCAGCCGCGCGTGCTCCAGCGCCTGCCGGACCTCGCGCACCGCAGCCTCCCGGCCGACCAGGTCCGTCAGCGGCACCGGCAGGTTCGACCGCGGACCCGGCTCCGGAGGCGGCGCCGGATCCAGCGCCGGGTCCTGGCGCAGGATCGCCTGCTGCAACCGCACCAGCTCCGGCCCCGGCTCCAGGCCGAGCTCATCGGCCAGCCGCTCCCGCAACGCCGTGTAGGAGGCGAGCGCCTCGCTCTGCCGTCCCGATCGGTACAGCGCCCGCATGTGCAACGCGCGCAACCGTTCCCGCAACGGGTGCTCCGCCACGAGATCGCCCAGCTCGCCCGCCAGCTCCGCGTGCTCGCCGAGCGCCAGCCGGGCCTGCGCCAGCTCCTCGACCGCCGCCAGCCGCTCCTCCTCCAGCCGCTGTGCGTACCCGGCGGCGAACGGCTCCTCCGCGAAGTCCGCCAGCGCCTGCCCCCGCCACAGCGCCAGCGCTTCCCGCAGCAGCGCGGCCGTCCGCGCCGGATCCCGCCCGGCCTTCGCGCGCCCCACCAGCGCCCGGAACCGCCCGGCGTCCACCGCGTCCTCCGGCACCCGCAACGCGTAACCCGGCGGCTGCCGCACCACGAGCGCGCGAGCGCCCGGCTCGGCCGCCTCGAGCGCGCGGCGCAGCTGCGAGATCTTCGTCTGCAACGTGTTGGCCGGGTTGCCCGGCAGCCGCTCGCCCCACAGGTCGTCGGCCAGGCGCGACACCGGGACCGGCCTGCCCTCGTGCACCAGCAGGTCGGCCAGCAGCGCGCGCACCTTCGCCTCCGGCACCGCCACCGCGGCGCCGTCGGCCGCCTGCACGGCGAGCGGACCCAGCACTGAAAACCTCACGCCACCGACAGTAGCGACGGGCACCGACAGAAAACCGTGCGTGAACCGTGCGAGCGCTCCGGCACCTTCACGACATGACCACTGACAAGCCATCCATCACGGTGCTCGGCCTCGGCGCCATGGGCACCGCGCTCGCCGGAGCGCTGCTGTCGGCGGGCCACCCGGTGACCGTGTGGAACCGGACCGCGGCGAAGGCCGACGCCCTCGTGGCCCGCGGCGCCGCACGGGCCGCCAGCCCCGCCGAGGCCGTCGCCGCGAGCCCGGTCGTCGTCGCCTGCCTGCTCGACTACGACTCCGTCCGCGAGGTGGTCGGCGCCGGGCACCTGCAGGGCCGCACCCTCGTCAACCTCACCAACGGCACCCCCGGGCAGGCTCGGGAGTTCGCCGAATGGGCCGCCTGCCAGGGCGCCGACTACCTCGACGGCGGCATCATGGCCGTGCCGCCGATGATCGGCACCCCGGCCGCGTTCGTGCTCTACAGCGGATCCCGCACGGCGTTCGACCGCGCCCGCCCGGCCCTGGACGTCTTCGGCGAAAGCGTCTACCTCGGCGAGGACGTCGGCCGCGCCGCGCTGACCGACATCGCGCTGCTCACCGGCATGTACGGGATGATCGCGGGCGTCCTGCAGTCCCTCGCGCTCGCCACTTCGGACGGCGCGCCCGCGACCGACTTCGCGCCGCTGCTCACCCGCTGGCTGCAGGCCATGGGCGGCTGGGCGGAGGCCGCCGCGAAGCAGTTCGACAGCCGCGACTACGCCACCGGCGTCGTGTCCAACCTCGGCATGCAGGCCGCAAGCTTCGACAACCTCCACCGCACCGCCGACGAGCAGGGCGTGAGCTCCGAACTGCTCGCCCCGCTCGGCAGGCTCATGCGGCAGCGGGCCGCCGGCGGGCACGGCCACGAGGACCTCACCGGAATCATCGACGACCTCAGGAAGGACAACGCATGACCAACGCGACCCTGATCGGCCTGGGCCCCATGGGACAGGCCATGGTGCGGGTGCTGCTCGACCACGGCACCGCAGTCACCGTCTGGAACCGCACGAAGAGCCGCGCCGACGACGTCGTCGCCCGCGGCGCCGTCCTCGCGGCCAGCCCCGCCGAGGCGGTGCGGGCCGCCGAGCTGGTGATCCTCAGCCTCACCGACTACCAGGCGATGTACGACGTGCTCGGCGGCGCCGGGGAGGCGCTCGCCGGGCGCGTCGTGGTCAACCTCAGCTCGGACACCCCGCAGCGCACCCGAGAAGCCGCGGCCTGGCTCGCCGAGCGCGGCGCGACGCTGGTGGCCGGCGGGATCATGGTCCCGGCGCCGCTCGTCGGAGCCGAGGCCTCGTACGTGTTCTACAGCGGGCCCCAGGACGTCTTCACCAAGCACGAGCCGGTGCTGCGGCACCTCGGCAGGCCCGAGTACCTGGGGGAGGACCACGGCCTGGCGCAGCTGTTCTACCAGGCGGAGCTGACGGTCTTCCTCACCTCGCTGTCGGCCTACCTGCAGGCCTTCGCGCTGCTGGCGGCCGAAGGCGCCGAGCCGGAGCGGCTGGTGCCCTTCGCCCGGCAGGTCTCGGGCCTGGCGGCGGCGTACCTGGACGAGACGGTGACCCAGATCGGAGCGCGCGCCTATCCCGGCGACCTGAGCACGGCCACGATGATGGGCGCGACCGCGGAGCACATCCTGCAGGCGTGCCGGGACGCGGGCGTGGACCTCGCCCTGCCCGAGGCGGTCAAGTCGCACTACGACCGCGCGATCGCCGCGGGCCACGGCGGTGACAACTGGACCAGCCTGTGGGAGGTCGTCGCCAAGCGGTGAGCCGGTGCGGTGCTCGTGCCCGGCACGAGCACCGCACAGCCCGGCCGCCGGAAAAAAACTTCGCGGAAGGTGTCGATTCCGGCGATGCTCGATCGATGCACTGACGAAAGCACCGCCGGATGAACCCGAGGAGTCCTCCATGCGCACCCTGATCACCACCGCGTTCGTCTCGCTCGACGGCGTCGTCGAAGCCCCCGGCGGCGAGCCGGGCTACCGGAACTCCGGCTGGACCTTCCAGGGCATCGAGTTCGACGCGGCGGCCTACGAGATCAAGGCCCGCGAGCAGGACGAGGCCGCCGCGATGCTGCTGGGCCGCGTCAGCTACCAGGCGTTCTCCCCGGTGTGGCCGGGGATGACCGAGGAGTTCCCCCGCTACAACGCGATGCCGAAGTACGTCGTGTCGACCACGCTGAAGGAGGAGGAACTCGTCACGAACTGGGGCGAGATCACCATCCTGCGGTCGCTGGACGACGTGGCGGCGCTGAAGGAGACCGAGGGCGGGCCGATCACCGTCCACGGCAGCGCCACGCTCAACCGCAACCTCTCCGACGCCGGCCTGATCGACCGGTACCACCTGCTGGTGTTCCCGGTCCTGCTCGGCGCGGGCAAGCGGCTGTTCAGCGACACCGACAAGGACAAGCAGGGCCTGAAGCTGCTGGAGAGCGAGTCCTACTCGAACGGCATCCAGAAGCTGGTCTACGACGTGGTCCGCTGATCCAGCGGCAGGTCGGACGGCGGGACGCGCCTGCCGCGGTCGAACTCCTCGGCGAAGGCGGCTTCGCCGAGGAGCCGGCGCGCCGCTGCGGTGATGCGGTCCACGTCGAACCGTTCGGCCGCCGGCAGCGGCGCGCCCGCCGACTCCCTGGCCGCCGCGGCCACGCCGAGCAGGCAGGCCGCCCGGTCCGGTTCGCCGGCCAGCACGTGCGCCCCGGCCAGCCCTTCCAGCGCGATCGCGACCGCACGGGGGTCGCCGGTCGCGCGCGCCGCGTCCAGCCCTTCGCGGTGCAGTGACCACGCCGCTTCCGCGTCGCCGCGCTGCTCGGCGGCGAACCCGAGTTCGGTGAGGGCGAACGCGATGCCGACCCGGTAGTTGATGCGGCGCTCCCACGCGAGCACGTTCCGCAGGTGCTCCTCGGCGACGTCGAGCAGGCCCCGGCGGCGGGTGGACATCCCGAGCCCACCCCGCGCCAGGTTGATCCCCGGTTCGTAGGCGTGCTCCGTGGCCAGCCGCAGGGCCCGGCTGGACAGGTCCTCCGCGGCGGCGTGGTCCGAGCCGAGCAGGGCCAGCCGCCCGAGGCGGGACAGCTCGTGCGACGCCACCGGCCACAACCCCAGTTCCTCCGCCTTGCGCAGCGCCTCCCGGTGCAGCCGCGCGGACCGTTCGTGGTCGCCGCCGATCTCGGCCAGCACGCCGAGCAGGCTCGCCGTCTGCACCTGTCCCCACCGGTCGCCGAGGTCGGCGAACAACGCCGCGGCCTCAGCGCCGACGCGCGCGGCCGCGTCCAGGTCGCCCCGCAGCATCGCCTGGTCCGCGCGGGCCCACAGCGTCGCGGCCAGACCCCAGCGGTCGCCGAGTTCCCGGAAGGCCGCGCCGGCGCGGTCGATCAGCGCCGCGGCGGCGTCCGGGTCGCCGCTGCGCCCGACGAACCCGAACAACCACTGCGCCCTGGCCAGTGCCGCCGCGTCGCCTGCTTTGGCAAGCACCTCGGCGCTGTCCCGCATCGGGTCGGTGTGCCTGCCGGTGAGGAACCCCATCGCCGCCTGCCACGCCGTCGCCTCCGCCCTGGCGCCGCCCGGCGCGTTCCCCGGCACGGCCAGCGCGCGGGTGATCCACCGGTGCGCCTCCTGGTGCTTGCCGCGCAGGAACCAGTACCAGGCGGCGGCGTTGACCAGGCGCAACGCCGTGCCGGCGTCCTCCTGCCCGACGGCGGTGGCGAGCGCGGCCCGCAGGTTCGCCGACTCGGCGTCCATCCGTTCCAGCCACGTCCGCTGGTCGTGGCCGCGCAACCGGTCGGCGGCCTGTTCGGCGAACCCGGCGTAGTACCCGGCGTGCCGCTGGCGGATCAGCGCCGCCTCGCCCGACTCCTGAAGCCGTTCCCGGCCGTAGGCGGCGACGGTTTCCAGCAGGCGGTAGCGCGTGTCCCCGGTCGTGTCGGCCACGATCAGCGACCGGTCGACCAGGCCGGCGAGCACCTCCAGCACGTCGCCCGCCGGCTCGCCCGCGCACACGTGCTCGGCGGCCGCGAGCGTGCAGCCGTCGGCGTGCACGGCCAGCCGCGACAGGACCGCGCGTTCGGCGGCCGACAGCAGGTCCCAGCTCCAGTCCATCATCGCGCGCAGCGTCCGCTGCCGGGCCGGGGCCGTCCGCCTGCCCGCGGTGAGGACGCGGAAGCGGTCCTCCAGGCGCAGGGCCAGATCGTGCACGCCCAGCGCCCGCACCCGGGTGGCGGCGAGTTCGATGGCCAGCGGGAGCCCGTCCAGCGTGCGGCAGATCGCCGCGACGGCGCGCTGGTTGTCGGCGCGGAGCGCGAACCCCGGGGCGGACGCGGCCGCGCGGGCGACGAACAACCGCACTGCGCTGGATTCCGCCAGCCGGGCCGGATTCGCGTCCGCCGGGCCGGGCAGGTCCAGGGGTGGCACCGGCCAGAGCCGTTCCCCGGTGACGCCCAGTGGTTCGCGGCTGGTCGCCAGGACGACGAGGCCGGGGGAGGCGCGCACCAGCGCCTCGGCCACCCGCGCCACCGGTGCGATCAGGTGCTCGCAGTTGTCCAGCACGAGCAGCAACCGCTTGTGCCGCAACGCTTCCGCGAGCCGTCGCAGTGGCGGCGTGTGCCCGGCGGCGGGCGGGAGGACCAGCGCCGCGTCGTCCCGGATGCCCAGTGCCGAGGTGACGAGGTCCGCGATCGCGGCGTCCGGGTCCCGGTCGCCGGACCGCGCGAACCCGGCGAGTTCGACCAGCCACGTGCCGTCCGGGAACCGGTTCGCCGACTCGCGCGCCGCGGCCAGGGCGAGCTGCGTCTTGCCGACCCCGCCCGGTCCGGTCAGCGTGACCACCCGGTCCGCGGCCAGCAGGGCCGACACCGTGTCGATGGCCTCGGCCCTGCCGATCAGGTCGGTGACCGGTTCGGGGAGGTTGGTGACGGGCCGGCGCACGGGCCGCGCGGCCTCCAGCGCCGGGTCCCGCCGCAGGATCGCCTGGTGCAACCGGGCGAGCTCCGCGCCGGGTTCCAGCCCGAGCTCCTCGACGAGACGGGTCCGCAGCCGGTCGTAGGCCTCCAGCGCCTCCGCCTGCCTGCCGGCCTGGTAGAGCGCGCGCATCCGCAACCCGTGCAGTCGCTCGCGCAGCGGGTGCGCGGCGATGAGGTCGCCCAGCTCTCCCGCGACCAGGTCGTGCTCGCCGAGCGCGAGCCGCGCCTCGATCCGGTCTTCGAGCGCGGTCAGCCGCAGGTCGTGCAGCCGGGTGATCGCCGGGACGGCGAAGTGCGCGCCGGCGAAGTCGGCGAAGGCGTCCCCGCGCCACAACGACAACGCTTCGCCGAGCAGGGCAGCGCGGTCCGCGGGCGACTCCGCCGCCCGTGTCGCTGTGACCAGGTTCGTGAACCGGTTCGCGTCGACCGCGTCCGGCTCCACGTCGAGCAGGTAACCGGCGGGCCGGGACACCACGAGTTCCCTGGCGCCGGGCGCGGCCCGCTCCAGCGCGCTGCGCAGCTGCGAGACCTTGACCTGCAGGGCGGCCGCGGGATCGCGGGGCGGGTCCAGCTCCCACAGGTCCTCGATCAGCCGGTGCGCGGGGACCGGCTCGCCGGCGTGGATGAGCAGGTCGGCCAGCAGCGCCCGGACCTTGGCCCCCGGGACGACGACGGCCTCCCCCTCGGCGGTCCGCACCTCAAGCGGACCCAGCACCCCGAACCGCACGCCGCCAGCCTACGGGCGCGGCGACCGTAAGCGGACGAAAAGGTCACGGTAAGCGCGGCCGCGCAGAGTCGGGATCGACAGCGACCACCCGACGAGGGAGTACCTGATGACTCACGACGCGAACCCGGTCCGCGTGCTCGGAATCTCCGGCAGCCTGCGTGCCGCCTCCCACAGCACCACCCTGCTGCGCGGACTGCGGACGCCGCCGGGCGCGGAACTGGACCTGTGGACGGGGCTCGCGGACGTGCAGCCGTTCAACGAAGACCACGAGGCGGAGCCGGGGCCGGGGGTGCTGGCCCTGCGCGAGGCGATCGCCGGCGCCGACGCCCTGTTGATCGCCACCCCGGAGTACAACAGCAGCCTGCCCGGGCAGTTGAAGAACGCGCTGGACTGGGGGTCCCGTCCGTATGGCGAGGGCGTGCTGGTGGGCAAGCCGGTGGCCGTGGCGGGCGTGAGCCCGAGCGACTACGGCGCCGAGTGGTCCCAGGCGGAGCTGCGGCAGGTGCTGTCCGCCATCGGGGCGCAGGTGGTGGAGCGCCGCCTGTGCGTGCCCCGCGCGGACAACGCGTTCGACCCGGACGGCGTGCTGCGCGACGCGGACCTGCGCACCACGCTGGCCGCGCTGCTCGACGACCTCGCCGCCGTCGCGCGCGGGGCGCTGACCGGGGCGGGCCGGTCGTGACGACCTCGCCGGACCGCGCCGCGGCGGTGTCGCCGGCCCGGGCGGGCCGGGTGGGCGCGCCGTGGCTGGCGCTGCTGGCCGGGCCGCTGTCGCTGGGCATCGCGGGACCGGCCCTCGTCCTCGGGGAGGTGGCCGATGATCTCGGCGTCGAGATCCCCGCGGCGACCTGGCTGGTGACGGCCTTCGGCTGGGGTGTCGCGGTGGGCACGCCGCTGATGGCCGGGCTGCTGGCCCGCCGGGGCGTCCGCGCCGTCCTCGCGGTGTGCGGGCTGCTCGTGGCCGCGGGCGCGCTGCTCGTGGTGGCCGGGCCGGCGCTGCCGCTGCTGGTTGTGGGGAGCGCGGCGCAGGCGCTGGGCTGCGCCGGGCTGACGGTGACGGCGATGAACCTCGCCGATTCGGCGCGGCGCATGGGGATCGTCACCGCCTCGCTCGCCGTGGTGGGCTCGGTCAGCCCGCTCGCCGGGCAGGTCGTCGCCGATCTGGCGTCCTGGCGCGCCACGCTCGCGCTGCCGGTGGTCAGCCTGCTCGCGGTGCCTGCCGCCGCGAGGCGCGCGATGCCGCCGGAGCCGCCGGGCTCCCGGTTCGACGTGCCGGGCGCGGCGCTGGTGACCGCGCTGGTCACCGCCCTGGTGGCCCTCCCGCACTGGCCTGCGCCCGCCGCGGTCGCCGCCGTGGTCACCGTGCTGCTGCTGATCGTGCGCCTGCGGGCCCGGCCGGACGGTTTCCTGCCCGCGGCGCTGGCCCGCTCGCCCCGGTTCCTCGGCCTGTGCGGGGTGGGGCTGGCGCTCGCCGTGGTCAACTTCGGCATCCTGTACGCCGCACCCACGCTGCTGGCCCGGCACACCGGCTGGACGCCCGCGCAGATCGGCACCGTGATGGTGGTGCCCTACCTGCTCGGCGGCGCGTTGTCCTGGCTGGTGGTGGCGGCGTCCGGCCGGATGCGCCCCGGCGTGGTGACCGCGCTGCTGATCGGCGCGGCCACCGCGGCGACGGTGGTGATTTCCTTCGCCGAGGCGACGCCGGTGCTGCTGGCGGGCATGGCGGCCGGGTCGCTGGCGGCGGCCTCCGGGCAGGGGGTGTTCGCGGTGTACGCGGGCGCGGTCGCCGAGGAGCACCGGCCGACGGCGGTCGGTCTGCTCAACCTCTGCTACCTCCTCGGCGCCGCCTTCGGCCCGGCGATCACCGCGCTGATGTCCGCTTAGGACACGCCTGTCGCCGAACCGACAACATCGGTCGTCTTGACAAACAAACTTGTCGGTGCCACGCTCGGCGGCATGATGGACGTCGCAGTGATAGACGAGCCCTCCGTGGCCGCCGCGGCGCTGGAACCGGTGCGGGCGCGGCTGCTGCACGAGCTCGCCGAACCCGGGTCCGCGTCGTCGCTCGCCGCGAAGGTCGGGCTCACCAGGCAGAAGGTGAACTACTACCTGCGCGACCTGGAAAAGCACGGCCTGGTCGGTCTGGTCGAGGAGCGCCGCAAGGGCAACATGACCGAGCGCGTGCTGCGCGCGACCGCCGAGGCGTACGTGATCTCGCCGTCGGCCACCGGGCCGGTGGCGCCGGACCCGGGCCGCGCGCCGGACCGGCTCTCCGCCCGCTGGCTGCTCGCCGTGGCCGCCCGCCTCGTGCAGGACGTCGGGGCGTTGATCGGCGCCGGGGCGAAGGCGGGCAAGCGGGTCGCGACCTTCGCGCTCGACGGCGAGGTCCGCTTCGCCAGCGCGGCGGACCGGGCCGCGTTCACCCAGGAGTTGTCCGACGCGGTCGCGGGACTGGTGGCCAAGTACCACGACGAAACCGCCGCCCGGGGGCGCAGGCACCGGCTCGTGCTGGCGATCCATCCCGCGATGACCCGTACCGAGGAGGCGAACGATGGGGCGTGAATTCGAACTGCCCAAGGAGATCGAACTGCCGGCGTCACCCGAGGAGGTGTGGCAGGCGATCGCCACCGGACCGGGCATGGCGGCCTGGTTCATGCCGATGGAGATCGACCCGGACAGCGCCCAGGTCGCCGAGTGGAGCCCGCCGCACCGGCTGTTCGTCCGCACCCCGGAGGCCCCGGACGGCAGCACGCAGGCCTTCCAGTACCTGATCGAGGGCAGGGACGGCGGCACCAGCGTGCTCCGGTTCGTCCACAGTGGCGTCCTCGGCGACGACTGGGACGACGAGTACGAGGGCATGACCAGCAGCGGCTGGGACATGTACCTGTTCACGCTCGGCGAGTACCTGCGGCACTTCCGCGGCCGCCCCGCCACCTACGCGGAGGCCGAGGCCCCCGCGCCCGGCGGCTGGGACCGGCTGCTGCGCGCGCTCGGCACGGCGCGGCTCGGCTCCCCGGTCAAGATCGACCTGCCCGGCGGTCCGTCGCTGGAGGGCGAGGTGGACTACGTGACCGCGAAGTTCGTCGGCCTGCGCACGCCGGACGCGCTGGTCCGCTTCCACGAGCGCTCCGCGGTCGGCCTGCCGATCGCGGTCAGCGACCACCACTACGGCGAAACCGGCGATCCGCAGGACCGCGCCGGCTCCTGGCAACGCTGGCTCGCCGCGACCGTCGGCGATGGGGCTCCACGCTGACGCCGCGCCGCACCCGCAGCGGTGACCGGCACCCGGTCTGAGCGCTCAGGCCGAGTGCCGGCCGTAGGGCACCGCGCGGAGCAGTGTCACCCGCACCGTCGCGCCGCTCGGCACCGTGTAGGTGCGGGTCTCGCCCTGGCGGGCGCCGGTCAGGGCGCGGCCCAGCGGCGAGCCGGGGGAGTACACCTCCAGGTCGTCGCCCGCGCCGTCGCGCACGCCGAGCAGGAAGGTCTCCGGCTCGGGGTCGTCGTCGAACCGGACCGTCAGCACCATGCCCGGTTCGGCGACGCCGTCGTCGGGCGGTGTCTGGCCGACCACGGCGCGGCGCAGCAGGTCCTCCAGCTCGCGCGTGCGCGCCTTTCGCTGCCGCAGAGCCATTTCCCGGTCTTCCGGATCTTCGTCCTCCGGGCCGCGCAACGCGGACAGCTCCGCGCTCAGGCGCGCGTACGCCTCCTCGGTCAGCCACACGGTGTCCATCGCGTTACCTCCTTCGTTCGGCCGGGCGGCGGTGCGCCGCCGGAGCAGCGTGGCGTTGGCGTCGTCGGCGAAACCGGCCGCGACGCGCAGCAGGATGTCCCGTTCCACGCGCAGCAGCGCGTTCTCCGCGCGCAGGAACTCCAGGTCCTCGGTGGTTCCCATGGCTCACCGCAGCGGGTCGAACGGCCGCAGGGACTCCGGCTGCTTGCCGGTGACGACCTGTTCGGCGAGCAGCTTCCCGGTGACCGGCCCCTGCGTGAGTCCCCACATGCCGTGCCCGCCCGCGACGTACACGCCCGGCTCGGCGGTGGCGCCGATGAGCGGGAGCCCGTCGCTGCTGACCGGCCGCGGGCCCACCCACGTGTCGCTGCGCTCGGCCCACCGCACGCCCTCGAAGAACGGCGCCGCGGACCGCACGATGGCCTCCACGCGCCGCTCGTCGGGCGGGTCGTCGGGGCCGCGGAACTCCATCGTCCCGGCCACGCGCATCGCGCCGCGGTAGGGCGTGCACGCGACGCGCACCGTGGGCAGGTACACCGGTTGCGCCAGCGGCGTCTCGGTGGGCACCGTGAAGGAGTAACCGCGCCCGGCCCGCACCGGCACGCGCACGCCGAGTTTCCCGGCCAGGCGGCTGATCCACGCCCCCGTCGCGAGGACGGCGACGTTGGCCGAGAAGCTCACGTTGTCGCGGGACACGACCGTCACCGCGTGCCGGTGCGAGCGGATCGACCGCACGTCGAACCCGGCGCGGATGGTGCCGCCGCGGTGGCGCACCGAGTCCGCGAGCGCCCGGACGAACCGGCCCGGGTCGACGTAGCGCTGGCCGGGCAGGTCGATCCCGGCGCCCGCGTGGCCGGACAGTTGCGGCAGTCGCGCGCGGACCTGCGCCGCGGTCAGGCCGGTGTGGTCGGCGCGGGCCCCGGCCGCGGTGAAGCGCCGCAGCTCGGCCAGCAGTCCCGCGGCCGCGCCTGCGGATTCGAACACCGCGGTGATCGGGGCCTCGACGGTCTCCGCCGCCACGCCGCCGCGAACGAGGGTGTCGAAGGCGTCCAGGCAGTCGTCGTTCAGCGCCAGGTTGGCGGCCACCACCCGGCGCCACGCCGGCCAGGTGCAGTGCGCGGCGAACCGCAGCAGGAACGACCACAGCGCCGGGTCGGCGGACGGCGGCACGTGCAGCGGCGCGTCCCGCCGGACGAGCGAGGCGAGCCCGGTGCGCCGCACCCCCGGTTCGTTGAGCGGGATCGCCAGCCCGGGCGAGAGCCAGCCCGCGTTGCCCCGGGACGCGCCGGCCGCGACGCCCGTGCGGTCCAGCACGGTCACCCGCACCCCGTGTTCCTGCAGGAACCACGCCGTCGACAGCCCGACGATCCCCGCGCCGACCACGACGGCGGAGCGTGGTCCCTGAGCGCTCTCGTCCACCGGCAACCTCCCTGACTTTCGCCTCCCCCCGAGCATCGCCCGCCCGCGGAAGTCACCGGGTGTCCGGATCGCACAATTTGCCGGGTTGTGCTTGTAGGGTGGGCACATGGTCAAGCTCGACCGCCTGATCACGATCCTCGGCAGCTACGGCGCCCGCCTGTGCGGATCCGCCGACCGCGAAGCCGGGCTGCGCAGCGTCGCGCTGCACGACCCGGTGCGGCAGGAGTCCCCGGTCGGCGACATCTTCCTCGCCGTCGGCGTGCCGACGGTGGCCGAGGCGATCCGGCTCGCGCGGCAGGCCAGGGCGGTCGTGCTGGTCGTGCGGACCACCGAGGACCCGGCGCCGGACCTGCTGCGCGACGCGGACGGGATCGCCGTGCTCGTGGTCGAGCCGAGCGTGTCCTGGAGCCAGGTCGCCGGCGTGGTCTACGGGCTGGTGCTGGAGGGGCGGGAGACCGAGTCCGGCCGCGGCCCGGCCGACCTGTCCGCGCTGGCCGACACGATCGCCGCCGCGGTCGGCGGGCCGGTCACGATCGAGGACCAGCTGTCCAGGGTCATGGCCTACTCCAGCGAGCAACGCGAAGCCGACCCGGTGCGGCAGGACACGATCCTGGGCCGCCGCGTGCCGGACCGGGTGCGGGCCCTGTTCGAACGGCAGGGCGTGTTCACCCACCTCGCGCGGTCCGACGAGCCGTTGTTCGTGCCTGCCGCGCCCGAGCACGGCCTGCACGGCCGCTCGGTCGTCGCGGTCCGCGCGGGCCGGGAGCTGCTGGGATCGTTGTGGGTGTCGTGCACCGCCCCGCTGGACGCGGCGCGCGCGAGCATCCTCGTCGACGGGGCGCGCACGGTGGCGCTGCACCTGCTGCGGTGGCGGGTCAGCGCGGACCTCGAACGGCAGGTGGAGTCCGAGCTGGTCATCCAGCTCCTCGAAGGCGACCCGGACGCGGACGCGGTCGTCCGGAAACTGGGCCTGCCCGCGTCCGGGCTGCGGGTCGTCGCGGTGCGGGCGCACACCGAGGCCGAACGCAACGCCGGGCTGCTGCTGGCGTTCGAGCGCGCCACCACCGGGTTCGGGTGGTCACGGGTCGGGCGCAGCACGTTGTTCGGCAACACCGTCTACACCGTGCTGCCCGCCGCCGATCCCGCGCCCGCGTTCCACTGGGTGCGGCAGCTGGTCGCCGGCCTGCCCGCGCACCTGCGGATCGTCGCGGGCGTGTCCGGGGAGTGCGAGGTCGCGGAGCTGCCGTCCGGGCGCCGGGAGTCCGACGAGTGCCTGACCCTGCACGACCGGCTCGGCAGCGGGGAAGCCGTCTGCTACGACGAATCCTGGCACCAGGTGCTGCTACACCGCCTGCGGTCGGCCGCGGCGACCGGTCGCATTCCCGCCCGCGGTCCGGTGGCGCGGCTGGCCGGGCACGAGGCGCCCGAGCTGCTGCCGACGTTGCGCGCCTGGCTGGAGGCGCAGGGCGACCTCGGCCGCGCCGCCGCGGTGCTGGGCGTCCACCAGAACACGGTGCGCAACCGTTTGCGCCGCGTCACGGCGGCGGTGCCGGGGCTGGACCTGGACGATCCGGCGCAGCGCCTGGCGATGCTGATCGCCATGGCCGTGCATGAGTAGTTCAGCAGCAGTGCTCGCCGCGCCAGGCTTCGCGGCCTTCCTTCACCGCGACCGCGGCGATCACCAGCGCCACCACCGGATCGGCCCACCACCAGCCGAGCAGCGAGTTGAGCAGCAGGCCCACCAGCAGCACGCCGGACAGGTACGTGCACAACAGGGTCTGCTTGGAGTCGGCGACGGCGCTGGCGGAGCCGAGCTCGCGGCCCGCGCGGCGCTGGGCGTAGGACAGGAACGGCATGACCACGAGCGACACCGCGGCCAGCGCGATCCCGACGGTCGAGTGCGCGGCCGGTTCCGCGCCGAGCAGGCTGCGCACCGACTCGACGGTGACGTAGGCGGCCAGCGCGAAGAACGACACCGCGATGACCTTCAGCGCCGTCCGCTCGCGGGCCTCCGGGTCGGCGCCGGAGAACTGCCAGGCCACGGCGGCGGCCGAGGCGACCTCGATCACCGAGTCCAGGCCGAAGCCGATCAGCGCCGTCGACGAGGCGACCGTGCCCGCGGAGATCGCGACCACGGCTTCGACGACGTTGTAGGTGATCGTGGCCGCGACGAGCAGCCGCACCCGGCGGGACAGCACGGCCCGCCGCCCGGTCGGCGCGGGGGCGCAGCAGTGGTCGGCGTGCTCGCTCATCCGGTGGCGCCCGCGGAGTTCAGGCAGGGCTCGCCGGGATTCACCGCCAGTACGACGTGCACCAGCTCGCCCAGCGCCTTCTTCAGGTGCGGATCGGCCAGCTCGTAGCGCACCTGCCGCCCCTCGTACGTGGCGACGACCAGGCCGCAGCCGCGGAGGCAGGCCAGGTGGTTGGACACGTTGGAGCGGGACAGGTTCAGCTGGCCGGCCAGCCGGCCGGGGTAGTGGACGCCGTCCAGCAGGGCCACGAGGATGCGGCACCGCGTGGGATCGGCGAGCGCCCGGCCCAGCCTGGCCAGCGCCGCGCCGCGGGTCTCACAGGTCAGCATGGGCAGAACAGTACAGCGAACGCTGACCTATTGGAAGCGCATGGCGGGGCGGCAGCTGCTGCCCCGCCACGAGCGGGCGGGGCCGCGGCTGCTTCGGACAGCGCGACCCCAGTGATGCCCGCGGCTTTCGCCCGGGGGAGGTCGCCGCGAGCGGCGCGCCACCGCACCTCGGCGAGGAAGTGCCGAGACTCCTCAAGCCTTCACGCACCACCGGGCACGTGGCGTTGAGCAGCAGGTGCTGGATGTGGCTGCCGAGGATGAGCTTCATCGTCGCGGTGCGGTGCCGGATGCCGGCCACCAGCAGGCGGGGCCGCAGCTCCTCGGCCAGTGCCAGCGTCGTTTCGGCCGGCTCCGCGCCGGGGGCGTGATGGACGGCCCCGGCGGCCCGCAGTTCGTCCGCCAGCGCGGCAGTGGGCTGCCAGCCTCTCGGCGCGGGCACGCTCGGCTTGTCGCTGTGCGCGAAGACCACGTGCAGCGCCTCGCCGGGATGTTCGCGGTTCGCGAGTGCCCACCGCAGCGCCGCGTGTCCCTCGTCGGTGTCGGTGGTGAAGGCCAGGATGGTCACGGGGTCACCTCCGGCGCGCGGTCGTGGGCAGCGCGGGCCGCCGCCGGGATTCGAAAGCGGCGATGTCTTCGGTGTGCCGCAGGGTGAGGCCGATGTCGTCGAGCCCGGCGAGCAGCCGTTCGCGGACGTCGGGCGGCACCTCGAAGCCCACCTCGATCCCGGCGGCCCGCACCACGCGCCCGACAAGGTCGACGGTGACGGGCGCGGCCGGCTCGCGCTCCAGCAGCTCCCACAGCCGTTGGACCACCTCGGTCGGCACGACGACCGGCAGCAGCCCGTTCTGGTAGGCGTTGCCGGTGAAAATGTCGCCGAAGCGGGGCGCGATCACGGCGCGGAAGCCGTAGTCGGTCAGCGCGTACACGGCGCCCTCCCGCGAGGACCCGGTGCCGAAGTTCGGCCCGGCCACGAGGATGGTCGCCTTGTCGTAGGGCTCCCGGTTGAGGACGAACGACGGGTCGTCGCGCCAGTCGGCGAACAGGTCCTGCCCGTAGCCCGCCTTCGTCAGCCGGGTGAGGAACCGGACCGGGATGATCTGGTCGGTGTCGACGTCGCTGGCGCGCAACGGCGCGGCAAGTCCGGTGTGGACGGTGAACTTCTCCATCACTGCTCCAGATCGGCGGGCGCGGCGAGACGACCGGCGACGGCGCTCGCGGCCGCGACGGCGGGGGACACGACGTGGGTGCGGGCGCCCTTGCCCTGCCTGCCCTCGAAGTTGCGGTTGTTCGTCGACGCGGCGCGCTGCCCCGGCCGCAGCCGGTCCTCGTTCACCGCCGCGCACAGCGAACACCCGGAGGTGCGCAGCTCGACCCCCGCGGCGGCGAAGACCTCGTCCAGCCCTTCGGCCACGGCTTGCTCGCGCACGGTGTCCGAGCCGGGCACCAGGTACACCTCGACCCCGGGCGCGACGGTCCGGCCGCGCAGCACCTCGGCGGCCGCGCGCAGGTCTTCGATGCGCCCGTTGGTGCAGGACCCGATGAACACGGCGTCGATCTCGACGTCGCGCAGGAACGTGCCGGGCCGCAGATCCATGTAGGCCAGCGCCCGCTCCGCCGCCGCCCGCTCCACCGGGTCCGGAAAGGACGACGGGTGCGGCACGGTGGAGTCGAGCGGCACGCCCTGCGCCGGGTTGGTGCCCCAGGTGACGAACGGGCTGATCTTGTCCCCGTCCAGGACGACCTCGGAGTCGAACACCGCGTCGTCGTCGCTGCGCAGCGTCCGCCAGTGCGCCTCCTCCGCGGCCCACTGCGCGCCGGACGGGGCGTGCGGCCGCCCGCGCAGGTAGGCGATCGTCTTGTCGTCCGGGGCGATCATCCCGGCGCGCGAACCGGCCTCGACGGTCATGTTGCACACCGTCATCCGCGCCTCCATCGACAACGCCTCGATCGCGCTGCCCTGGTACTCGACGATGTGGCCCTGCCCGCCCGCGGTGCCGATCCGCGCGATGAGCGCGAGGATGAGGTCCTTGCCGGTGACCCCCTCGGCGAGCGTGCCGGTGACGGTCACCCGCATCGTCTTCGGCCGGGTCATCGGCAGGGTCTGGGTGGCGAGCACGTGCTCGACCTGCGAGGTGCCGATGCCGAAGGCCAGCGCGCCGAACGCGCCCATCGTCGTCGTGTGCGAGTCGCAGCAGACCACGGTCATGCCCGGGTGCACGAGACCGAGCTCGGGCGCGATGACGTGGGCGATGCCGCGTTCGCGGTCGCCGCGGCGGTACACCTCGATGCCGAACACCGCGCAGTTCTCGGCCAGCAGCGCCGCCTGCCGCCGCATCGCGGGTTCGGTGATGCGGCCGAACAGGTTCCGCGTCGGCACCAGGTGGTCCTCGGTGCCGAGCGTGAGGTCCGGCCGCCGCACCCGGCGGCCCGCGGCGCGCAGCCCGTCGAACGCGATCGGGGTGTTGACCTCATGCAGCAGGTGCAGGTCGACGTAGAGCAGGTCCGCCCCGCCGTCCGACCGGACGACGTGGGCGTTCCAGACCTTCTCGGCCAGTGTCCGTCCCAACTCGGAACTCCTTCAGACGGTGTCGGTGGCGCTTTCGCAGCGCCGCAGGACGGCGGTGACGTGATCGGCGGGGACGACGGCGACGCCGTTGTCGTCGGCCACGACCAGGTCGCCGGGCAGGACCGCGACCCCGCCGAGACGGACCGGCCCGTTGAGCTCGGCGGCGTCGAGACGGCCGCGGGCGTTGCGCGGGCTGCGCGCCCGGCTCCACACCGGCAGCGCGTCCGCGGCGGCGAGCGCGTCGAAGTCGCGGACGGCCCCTTCGACGAGCACACCCGCCACCCCGGCGGCGCGGGCGCAGCCGGCGGAGATCTCCCCGACGACGGCGTACCCGCTGCCACCGGCGTCGATCACGGCCACCGCCCCGGACGGCGCGAGCCGGTAGAGGTCCCGGTCGGCGAGCACGGGCGAACCGTGCCGCGCGACCTCGTACCGCAACGTCACCGCCGGGCCGCACACCCGGGCACCGGGGCGCGCGGCACGCAACCCGTCGGCGGCCACGGCGCCGACCCCCAGTTCGTCCAGCGTGTCGGCGACGGCGCAGCTCATGTCGGGCAGCGCGAGGTAGCGCGCCACGACCTCGGCGGGCACCGGCGCGACGTCCGCCACGCGTACGGGAACGGCCACGCCGTCCTCCCTCTCGGATCGATTGGTCGGGATCAGGGTCCTGATTACGGACCTGTGGGTCAATTGATTCGCGGTAGAGTGAGCACCTGGTACAGCAGGACCCGCCGTCGGCGGGCCAGCTGGTGGCAACTGGCCGTGCAGTCGAAGGAGACTTCCGTGGCGCCCGTGTTCGAACCGCTCGACCTCGCCGTGCTCCGGCTGATCGCCGAGGAGCCCAGGGCGGGCGTCCGGGAGTACGCCCGGCGCCTCGGCGTGGCCAGGGCGACGGTCCAGTCCAGAGTGGACAAACTGCAGCGCCTCGGTGTGCTGATCAGCTGGCGTCCGCAGTTCGACCCCGCGGCGATGGGCTATTCGGGGCTGGCCTACGTCCGGCTCCAGCTCGCGCAGGGCAAGCTGGAGCGGACCCTCGACGGGCTCAGCCGGATCCCCGAGGTGATCGAGGCCAATGCTGTCGCCGGGGACGCCGACCTGCTGTGCCGGGTGGTGGCCAGGGACAACGCCGGGCTGGAGGAGGTCCTGCAGCAGATCATCGCCGTCGACGGGGTCGAGCGGACCTCCACCGAGGTCGTGCTGAGCCGCCGGCTGATGCCCCGCATCTCGCCGTTGATCCGCAAGATGCACGAGGAGCTGCGCCGCTGAGCGCATCATCCCAGCACCATCGACAGCGGGATGATCACCGCGATCGCGACGACGGAGGCCACCGAGACGCCGCCGGAGAACGTCTTCAGCGTGCCGCGCGTGGTGAGGCCGGTCAGCGACTGCAGCAACCAGAACGTGTTGCTGGTGACGTGGATGGCGAACAGCGACCCGGCGCCGGCGGCCAGCGCGATCCACACGGGTTCCAGCCCGATCACCGGGGCCAGCGGGGCGAGGATGCCCGCCGCGGTGATCGCCGAGATCGACACCGACCCGACGGCGACGTGCAGGATCGCCGCGACCGCCCAGACCAGCAGCAACGGCACGGCGGTGCTCGCGGAGAAGTACTGCCCGAGGATGTCGCCGAGGCCGATGTTCTTGATCGTCAGTGCCAGCGAGCCGCCGACGCCGTTGAGGATGAGGATCTGGCCGCTCTCCCGGAACCCGGTGCGCAGCGCCTCGTCCATCGCCGACTTGCCCACGGCGTGGCGGGTGACCAGGATCGTGCCGATCAGCCCCAGCAGCAGCGCGATCACCGGGCTGCACACGAACGCCAGCGGCGCGATCCGCACCTCGGCGATGTCCAGGACGGCGCCGAGGGCGATCAGCAGCAGGGCCGCCAGCACCGGGGCGAACAGGACCACGAGCCGGGTCTGGCTGCGCGTGGCGGTCCTGGTCGTGACCGCGGCTCCGCCCGTCGCCGCAGTGTCCGGAGTGGACGGTTCGGCTGCGGACTGTTCGTCCTTGGTCTCGTCCCACCACCCGCGGCGGAAGACGAACTGCATGACGGCGACAGAGATGAGCGTGGTCGGGATGGTGACGACCATGCCGAACAGCAGCATGGTGCCCAGCGGCACGCCGAGCACGCCGGCCAGCGCCAGCGCCGCGATGCCCGGCACGACCATGACGACGCCGACCTCCATGCCGATCGCCATCGCAGTGATCATCCGGGGCGTGCCCGCCTTGCCGCCGCGCAGCCCCAGCCCGCGGGCCAGCGGCGCGACGATCACGACCAGGACGTCGAGGAAGATCGACTGCAGCACGGTGGCCACGCTGAGCGAGACCGCGTACGGCATCCGTTTCGGCCCGACGCGGCGCAGCAGCGTCTCGATGAGCCGTTCGATGGCGCCCGAGCGCTGCAGCAGCGAGCCGGTGAGCACCCCGAAGGCGACCAGCAATCCGATCTCCGCCATGAGATCGCCGAAGCCCTTGGTGATGGCTTCGAGGGTGCCGTCGACCCCGAGGCCGGAGGTCAGGCCGAGGTAGGAGGCTCCGAGCAGGAGCGCGATGACGGGGTTGACCCGGAACCGGATGATCAACAGGACGGTCGCGAGGACCGCGAACCCGGTGTTGACCAGGACGAGCGTGTCAGACATGAAGTGCATCCCGGTGGTAGCGCTCGGCGTCGAGCGGTTGGACGTCAGTGTCGGGAGGGGTGCAGGTGAACCGGTTCGGCGCAGGAACGTAACCCGGCCAGGTCCAATGTGTGAAGCTCGGCCCTGGAAAGTGAGCCAGTTGTCCAACCGGATGCTGGCTGAACCGACCACAGCCCGGTGCCGCTGAGCCATTGGCTCAACTTCTGGGGAGTTGAGTGAACCGGTGAGCGCAGTGTCCACAAAGGTCTCGGCCGGGGCGGCCCCGCGATGCGGCGATGACCAAGGTCACCTCAGGTACCGGGTCCAACGGCCGTGGTCGCCGCGCCGGGAGCGGATCAGGCTGGTGGGGTGACGCAGGAACCGGAACCGCACCCCAGCCCGTCCGACCACGACCTTGGGGTCGTCGAGGCGATCCTGGAGGTCGTCGCCCGCCACGGGGCCGGGCCGTACCCCGTCGACGACCTGGCGAGCCTCACCGGTCTGGACGCCGACGAGGTGTGGCGGGTGATGGAGCAGCTCGTCGAGGCGGGCCTGGCCACCCGGCACGGACCGGCCGCGTGACGGGCGTGACGTTGCCGGCACGCGGGCGGTGTGTGCGAGGCTGCGGGTAGCCAACGCACCAGCACCGAAGGAACCGAGCGTGACCGACCAAGCCACCACCACTTTCGCCGACGTCAGCCGCGTCGAGGAGGTCGCCCCGGGGCGCTTCACCGCCGCCGCCCACCCCGAGTGGACCATCGGCGGCAAGCCCAACGGCGGCTACCTGCTGGCGATGCTCGGTCGCGCGGCGACCTACTCGGGGGCGCACCGCGACGTGCTCGCGGCCAGCGCGCACTACCTGCGTGCGCCGGAGCCGGGTCCGGTGGAGCTGGGTGTGGAGGTGCTGCGGACCGGCCGTTCGGCGAGCCAGGTGCGGGCCCGCCTGACCCAGGGTGGCACGCCGTGTGTGGAGGCGATGTTCACCCTCGGCGCGCTCGACGCGGAGTCGAAGCCGTACTGGAGCGAGGGCATGCCCGAGCCGGAGGGGCGCGAGTACGCCGACTGCGTGCCGGTCACCGGGCCGGCCGGGGGTGGTCCGGGGCCGGTCATCATGGACCAGGTCGACCTGCGCATCCAGCCCGAGGACCTCGGCTTCGGCCGGGGCGCCCCGAGCGGGGCCGGCGTGCTGCGCGGCTGGCTGGGCCTGCCCGGCGGCGCGGACTTCGACCCGCTGTCCCTGCTCTACGCGGTGGACGCCTTCCCGCCGGCGACGCTGGACATCGCGCTCACCGGTTGGGTGCCGACGCTGGAGCTGACTGCCTACGTGCGTGCGCTGCCCGCCCCCGGGCCGGTGCGGGTGCTGCACAAGGCGCAGCTGATCGAGGGCAACCGCGTCGACGAGGTGTGCCTGGTGTGGGACAGCCGCGGCCGCCTGGTCGCCCAGGCCACCCAGCTGGCCGGCATCCGCCTCGACCCGCCCGCCTGAGGCGCCCTCTTCAGCCGATGCGCACTGCTCAGCCGGCGAACGAGCGGCTGAACCGTTGTCCGGACTCGACCAGTTCACGCGCCCGTCCCAGCGAGCGTTCCTGGTAGCTGCGCAGGGCGGCGGGGATCGCGTCGGCGTGGGCTTCGGCCACGGCCTTGGCGACCTCGTCGGCGAGCACTTCGGCGTCGGTGAGCGCGACCCCGAACCCGCGGCCGGTCATCGGGGTGGACACGTGCGCGGCGTCGCCGACCAGCGCGATCCGGCCGCGCACGAGCCGGTCCGGGACGTATTCGGCGACCGGGGTGCCGGTGACCCCGCTGCGGCGCAGGCAGGCGCGCACCGCTTCCCGCCACGCCGCCGGCCACTGCGCGGCCTCGGCGTCGAGTTCGGCGATCAGGCTCGCCGGCAGGTCCGCCGGGCGCAGCGAGTGCTGGACCACGTCGCCGTCGACGCACCCGGTGGCGCGCAGCAGGTCGTTGCGGCGCGGGTCGAACCAGGCCCAGCCCAGGCGGCGGCGTCCGGGCGGCGCGGACTCGGCCAGCGGGTAGCCGAGGAGGCAGTCGGTGCCTGCGTCGAAGATGTCCATGCCGGGCGGCCAGGCTTCCAGGTCGAGTTCCGGCTCCTCGGCGATGCCGAGCCAGATGACGTACCCGGCGAAGGTCGCGTCGGGGCGTTCGGGGGCGACGGCGCGGCGGATCACGCTGCGGTGCCCGTCGGCGCCCACCACGAGATCGCCGCGGTGGATCGCGCCGTCCGCGGTGCGCGCCCACGCCGAGGTCGCGTCCTGGCCGGCCTCGACGACGCGGGCGCCGTGGACGAGGTCGATGTGCGGGTCCGCCTCGGCGGCGCGGTGCAGCAGGTCGTGCGCCTGTGCCCAGCTCTGCAGGTGGAGGCGCGAGCCGTCCAGGGCGGCGGCGGTGGCCTCGGGGCCGGCGAGGCCGTCCGGGCCGAGGAGCCGGTGCAGGTTGCTCTCGGCGCCGCCCAGGGCCGCGCCGCTGCGGGGCTGTGGGCCGGAGCGTTCGAGGACCGTCACCGAGATGCCGAACTTGGCCAGGCCCAGGGCGGCCATCAGGCCGGCGAGCGACCCCCCGACGACGACGGCCGCTGCGTGATCAGTGGTGCGCATGACCCCAGTCAACGTCCGCGGCGCGCGTCGTGGCAGGACTGTTCTTGCCTGGGACCGGGACTACCAGGCAGTCACGGGTGGGCGCCCTCGTTGTGCGGGGCCCGCCGCCTGATCACTGGCTACCAGGCGGTCACGGGCGACGCCCGCGACGGGCGGCGAGCCGCTCGCCCAGTGCCGCTGCGATTTCGCCCGCCGCGGCGGGCGAGTGCGGGCTGGGTCCGCGGCTGTCGGTGGGGCAGTTCTCCCGCTGGATCAGGCCGCGCCGCTCCAGGCAGTCATGGGCGGCGCCCGCGCCGGGCGGACACTCGCTCGCTGAGCGCTGTCGCGATCTCGCCCGCCGCGGCGAGTTGGTCGGGGCTCAGCGCGTCGACGAAGAGTTCGCGCACCGCGGTCAGGTGGGGGACCGTGGCGGCGCGGAAGGCGGCCGCGCCCTCGGCGGTGAGGACGACCTCGGCGCCGCGGCTGTCGGTGGCGCAGTTCTCCCGCCGGATCAGGCCGCGCCGCTCCATGCGGCCGAGGTGGTGCGACAGCCGGCTGCGTTCCCAGCCTACGTCGGCGGCCAGCTGCGAGGACCGCAGCCGCTGCCCGTCCGCCTCGCTCAGGGCGAGCAGGACCGTGTAGTCGCCGGAGGACAGGCCCGCCTCGCTCTGCAGCCGCGAGCCGAGCTCGCCGCGCAGCGCCTCCGCGGTCTCGATGAACCCGCGCCACACCCGCAGCTCGTCGGTGGTGGGCAGGACCCGGTGTCGTCGTGCTGGACTCATTCCGACCTCCTGATTGACATGTCAATCATACCGGCGTATGACGGGTGATGACAGATTGACGTGTCAATTACTTGGCGCTCACGGAGGAGCCTTCTGATGTCTGATCTGGTGTTCGGGCTCGACACGTTCGGCGACGTGCCCGAGGACGACGACGGCCGTCCGCTGTCGCACGCCCAGGCGATCCGGCAGGTCGTGGACGAGGCCGTGCTGGCCGACGAGATCGGCGTGGACGTGATCGCGCTCGGCGAGCACCACCGCCCGGAGTACTCGGTTTCTTCGCCGGAGACGGTGCTGGCCGGCATCGCCACCCGCACGTCGCGGATCCACCTGTCCTCCGGTGTGACCGTGCTCAGTTCCGACGACCCGGTGCGCGTGTTCCAGCGCTTCGCCACGGTCGACGCGCTGTCGAACGGGCGCGCCGAGGTGATCCTCGGCCGGGGTTCGTTCACCGAGTCGTTCCCGCTGTTCGGTTACGACCTGGCCGACTACGACAAGCTGTTCGAGGAGAAGATCGAGCTGTTCGCGCGGCTGCTGGACGAGAAGCCGGTGACCTGGAGCGGCACGCTGCGCCCGCCACTGGAGGACGCCGACGTCTACCCGAAGACGGAGTCGGGGCGCCTGACGACGTGGGTCGGGGTGGGCGGCTCGCCGCAGTCGGTGGTCCGCACCGCGCACTACGGCCTGCCGCTGATGCTCGCGATCATCGGCGGCCCGCCGAAGCGGTTCGCGCCGTACCTGGACCTGTACCGCAGGGCGGCGGGGGAGTTCGGCACGACCGCCCACCCGGTCGGCATGCACTCGCCGGGGTTCGTCGCCGACACCGACGAGCAGGCCCGCGAGGTGTTCTGGCCGCGGTACCGGGTGATCCGCGACCGGATCGGGCGCCAGCGCGGCTGGCCGCCGATCCGCCGCGAGGAGTACGACGCCGAGATCGAGCACGGCTCGCTCTACATCGGATCGCCGGAGACGGTCGCCCGCAAGATCGCCCGCGCGGTGACGGACCTGGGCGTGGGCCGGTTCGACATGATCTACAGCAGCGGTTCGCAGCCGGCGAGCGCGCGCCTGCGGGCGGTGGAGCTGTACGGCACCAAGGTGATCCCGATGGTTCGCGACATCCTGTCGGAGGCGGAATGACCACCATCGGCATCCTCGGCGCCGGCAAGGTGGGCACGGTGCTGGCGCGGCTCGCGCTCGCGGCCGGGTACCGCGTGCTCATCGCCGGCTCGGGCGCTCCGGAGAAGATCGCGCTGACCGTCGACGTCCTCGCGCCTGGCGCGATCGCGACCACCGCGACGGAGGCGGCTGCCGAGGCCGATGTCGTGATCTTGGCGCTGCCGCTGGGAAAGTACCGCACCGTGCCCGTCGCGGCGCTGGCGGGCAAGCTGGTCGTGGACGCGATGAACTACTGGTGGGAGGTCGACGGCATCCGCGACGACCTCGACGACCCGCGCACCTCGTCGAGCGAGACCGTGCAGTCCTTTGTGGCCGGTGCTCGTGTCGTGAAGGCCTTCAACCACATGGGCTACCACGACCTCGAGGACGGCGCCCGCCCCACCGGAACCCCGGACCGCAAGGCGATCGCCATCGCCGGCGACGACCCGGCGGACGTCGCGGCGGTCGCGGAACTGGTCGACGCGCTCGGCTTCGACCCGGTCACCGCCGGCCCGCTGGCCGAGGGCGTGCGCCTCGAACCCGGCTCGGAAGCCTTCGGAGCCAACGTCACCGCCACCGAACTCCGCGCGATCCTCGACCATTTCCCGGACTCCGAACGGGGACGGCAGGTCGCGAAGGCGCGCGCGCTCGGTGGCTGAGGTCCGCACCGCACCCCGCTCGGCGGTGCTCCCGGATTGTCTCTCGGAACGCCCTGACCGCGCGCGGGCCTGGGACCGGAGCTGGCTCGTGCTGCAGTGCGCGTAGGCCGGGCTCAGCCGCGGGTCAGCTCGATGACCGTGACCTCCGGGCGCGCCCCGATGCGCATCGGGGGTCCCCAGTAGCCCGCGCCGGCCGTTACGTAGAGCTGTGTGTCGCCGTGGCGGGAGAGGCCTTCGACGGCCGGCTGGTCGAGCCGGATGGCGTAGTCGAAGGGCCAGAGCTGCCCGCCGTGGGTGTGGCCGGACAGTTGCAGGTCCACGCCGGCCGCGCGGGCCTGTTCGACCTGCACCGGCTGGTGGGCCAGCAGCACGAGCGGGACGTTGTCGTCCCGGCCGTCGAGCGCGGCGTCGAGATTCGCGCCGTGGCCGGGCAGTCCGGAGCGCGCGGCGGTGCGGTCGTCGATGCCGGCCAGGTCGAAGGTCACGCCCCCGCGGCCGAGCGGGACACGCTCGTTGCGCAGCACGTCCACCCCGAGGGTCGGCAGGTGCCGCAGCCAGGCCTCGGTGTCGACGAAGTACTCGTGGTTGCCGGTGACGAAGTAGACGCCCTGCTCGCTGACCAGGTCGGCCAGCGGGGCGACGTCCTCGCGCAGCTCGTGCAGCTCGCCGTCGACCAGGTCGCCCACGATGGCCACGGCGTCCGGCCGCTGGGCGTTGACCGTCTCGACCAGGCGCTCGAACCGGCTGCCGCCGTAGGTGGTGGACAGGTGCCCGTCGGAGAAGGTGACGATGCGGTAGCCCTCCAGCGCGGGGTCGAGGCCGGCGATCGCGATGGGCACCCGGCGCACCACGGGCGCGGAGTTGGCCAGCACGGCACCGGTGCCCGCGGTGCCGACCGCGACAGCCCCGGCGGTGAGCGCCAGCGAGCGGGCCAGGAACAGCCGCCGCGACGGGTCCGGCGGCGCCTCCACGGCACCGGGGCCGGACGCGGCGGGCATCGCGCGCCGCCGCCGGTTCAGCAGCCAGCGCATCGGTTCGAGCACCAGCAGCGCCAGGAACGCGTAGAGCGCCAGGCCGAGCCAGCTGTAGGCGACCCAGTCCAGCGGCACCTGCGCGGACCAGGGCAGCACGCGGCGCCCGATCACGGCGGCCGCGGGCAGCACGGCGAGGACGACGGTGAGCACGGTCAGCCGCCGCCGCGCCCGCCCGGCGACGGTGGTGGCGCGGACCAGCCGGAACCACAGGTAGCCGTGCAGCACGAGCATCGCGGCGAGGACGACGAGGCCGAAGAGGATGGCGGTCAGGACGTGCTCCAGGCGGCTGGGACGGACACGAACGGGTCAACCGTATCGGCGTGGTCCGCGCCGGTGCGCCACGGGAGCAGGGCCGCCGGGACCGCGTGCCCGGCCGCGGCGCGCCATCAAGGGTGCGGCTTTACGCCGACTCAAGCGCCGCGGCCTCGGGTGGTGACGACGCCGAGCACGATCATTGCGACGCCGAGGACCAGGTGCAGCCAGTTGTCCGCGTTGTTGACCGGGACGAAGTTGGCCGCGCTCGCCTCTTCCACGACCAGCCCGTACAGCCACAGGACCAGGTAGATCGCGCCGCCGCCGACCAGGTAGGCGCGGGCGGCACCGGCGCTGCGCGACATCGCCAGGCCGGCGACCCCGAACAGCAGGTGCACGGCGTTGTGCAGGACCGACACCGAGAACACGCCGAGCAGCATCGCCCTGGAGTGGTGCCCGGCGAAGGTCAGGTCGTCGTAGCCGGTGGTGATGCCTGGGACGAAGCCGAGCACTCCGACCAGGAGGAACACCGCCCCCACGGCTCCCGCCGCGACGCGCACGGGGCTGGTCTTGGACGCAGTGGTGGATCGGGACATGGTGCTCACCTCGTCTGGCTGGATCGGATCGGTCGCCAGCCATTCGTCGCGCCCCGTGGTCCGGATGGGTGCCGGGGCGCGGCGCGTCAGTAGATGTTCGTGTCCGTGAACGAGCTCTCGTGGCTGTTGATCTGCGCCCGCAGCGCGATCTGGTCGAACACGCGGATCTCGCGGGTGATGCGGCCGCCCTGGACCAGGAACTGCGACACCCCGAGCAGGTCCACCGGCTGGCCGGTCAGCGGGCCGAACTCCGGCACGCCCCGGTAGGAGCCCTTCATCACCCACAGCACGGCGATGCGCAGCCCGGCGTAGCGCTCCGCGTAGTTCGTCTGGATGTCGCGCACCTCGAACCGCGCGTCGGGGAACGGCGCGATCTGGGTGAGCAGGTCTCGCTGGTACCCGTCGGGGCGCAGGACCGTCCGGTCGCCGATCGTGTGCAGGAACAGGTCGCGCGGCATGAAGTCGGTGACCTTGTGCAGCCGCCGCGCGTTCCACACCTCCTCGATGAACTCCAGCACCATCTCGCACTCGGGCCGGTGGTCGTCCGGGCGCGGGCCGCTGTCGCCCGCGGTCAGGACGTCCGCCGGCGCCGGCTTGGTCATCGAGCCCTCGTACCCGCGGAACCGCAAGCCGCGCGCGACCTCGGCCGGGTCCAGCCCGAGCTGCAGGCAGTCGGCGAGGTCGTCCCGCACTACCCATTCCTCGACCATCCGCCCGCGCCGGTAGAGGCAGTTGGCGATGGTGCGCTTGCGGATCGGCACCTCGACGCCGTTCACGATGTGCGTGTCCGCGGAGAAGACGAGGTGCGAGCTGAGGAACGCGTCGTCGCCGCGGGCCTCCCACACCACGTCCTCGGCCTGGCCCACGTGCTGCGGCACCTGCGCGATCCGCATCAGGCTGCCTTCGATCACGCCGTCCCTGCCGACGACCGTGCCGAGGCCACCGTGGACGATCGAGTCCGGCTCGTAGTTGTCGGTGATGTAGGAGATATCGCGCTGGACCCAGATCCGGTCGGTGACCTCGCGGATGAAGTCGTCCGGGTCCTCGTAGGGCTGGTAGGCGACCGGATCGAGGGGCATGGCGTCGTCCTTTCCGTGGCTGGGCCGGGGCACGCCGACTGTATCCGTATGCATGATCGTCGGCAAGAGCGAACAAGCGGCTGTGATCTGCGTCTTGACCGCTTTGCTTCGCCCACCTATGTTGCAGTCCATACGTATGCAAACGGCTCAGCCGTTGTGGCACAATGGAGGTGTCATGTCCACCGTCGCGCCGACCACAGCCGCGTCCACGGACGCGCCCGGACGTCGGAAGACGATCCGGCGCACGATCATCGCCGGCAGCATCGGCAACTTCGTCGAACAGTTCGACTACGGGTTGTACGGCTACATGGCACCCGTCCTCGCCTCGTCGTTCTTCCCGGCGAGCGACCACACCGCGAGCGTGCTCAGTGCGTACGCGGTGATCGCGATCGCCTGCCTGGTCCGCCCGCTCGGCGGGACCCTGCTCGGCAGGTGGGGCGACCGGTTCGGGCGCAAGAAGGTCCTGCTGTGGACCGTGGTGTTCATGGGCATCTCCACGGCCGCGATCGGCGTCCTGCCAACCTACGGCCAGATCGGGCTGGCCGCGCCGCTGATCCTGTTGCTGCTGCGCGTGGTGCAGGGCATGGTGGCCGGCGGCGAGTACGTCGGCGCCGTCGCGTTCGTGGTCGAGTGGGCCGAGCCGCGCCGTCGCGGGTTCTACACCTCGTTCGCCTCCAACAGCTGCTTCCTGGGCATCCTCGCCGGAGCCGGGGTGGCCGCGCTGATGAGCGCGGTGTTCACGGACGAGGCGCTGCACAGCTGGGGCTGGCGGATCCCGTTCCTGGCGGTGCTGCCGCTGTGCCTGATCGGGGTCTGGCTGCGCAGCCGGATCGAGGAGACCCCGGAGTTCGTCGCCGCGACCGAGCACGGCACCAACGTCGTCGCGGCGCCGTTCCGCGAGGCCCTGCGCTCCCAGTGGCGGCCGATCCTGGTGTTCTGCGGCGCTTCGATCATGCTGGCGATCCTGTCCTACACCTGGGTCACCTTCTACCCGGAGTACCTGTCCGACACGCTCGGGCTGTCCAAGTCGGCCGCGTGGCTGTCCAACATGATCTCGGTCGCCGTGCTGATCCCGCTGCTGCCCGTCGCCGGCGCGATCTCCGACCGGATCGGGCGCAAGCCGATGCTGATCACCGGCGCGGTGGCGTGCATCGTGCTGGTGCCGCTGGCGTTCTGGGTGGGCCAGCACGGCACGTTCGGCGCCGCGGTGGTGAGCCAGCTGATCTACATCATCCCGGAGTTCTTCCTGACCGGCATCGTCACGGTGTGCGCGGCGGAGCTGTTCGCGACCCGCACCCGGTTCAGCGCCAGCTCGATCGCCTACAACAGCTCGTTCTCGATCTTCATGGGCATCACGCCGTTCGTCGCGACGCTGCTGGTGTCGACGTTCGGCACGATCTACGCCGTGTGGGTCTACCTCGCGGTGGCCGCGGTGCTGGCGCTGGTGGTGATCACCTTCTTCATGACGGAGACCTACCGCAGCGAGCTCGCCGCGGACAAGTTCGCCCGCTGAGTCCACTCAGGACACCGGCGGCTCCTCCCGTGCCGGGAGGGGCCGCCGGTGTTCGAGCATGTCGTTGCGCATCAGCAGGTCCACCGCGAGTCGGGCGAGTTCGTCGGTGGCGGGGGAGAGCCTGCTGTGCTCCCGCCGGACGAGGGCGAACGTGTTGTGCAGCGGCGGGTCGAAGGTCGTGGTGTGCAGGCGCAGGCCCTCGGTGCGCACGAGCCGTTCGGCCACCGCGCGGGACAGGAACGTGTCGCCGAGCCCGCGGGCGACCAGGTGCAGTGCCGCCTGGGCCTGCTCGACCTCGATGAACGGCTCGATCCGCACCCCGGCGACCTGGGCCCGCTCGGTCAGCTGCAGCCGGTCCGGGTCGGCCTGCCCCACGTGCGCGTCGTAGAGGACGAGGCGCCGCCGCGCCATCGTCTCGATGTCCACCGGTGCCGCGACGTGGTCGGGATCCGCCGACACGTAGAGCACCTCGTCGCGGGCGAGCGGCGTGATCTCCAGCCCGGCCGGGGTGACCGGCAGGACGACGATGCCCGCCTCCAGGTCCCCGGCCGCGACCGCCTCGGCGACGAGCGCGGCGTTGACCCCGACCAGCCGGACCCGCACGTCCGGGTGCGCGGCGGCGAACCGCTCGCCGAGCTCGGCCAGCAGGTAGAAGTCGGCATTGCGGAACAGGCCGAACGAGGCCACGCCGCCGGTCAGCCCGCGCACCGCCTTCACCGTGTCCTCGGCGTTGCGCGCCGCGCTCACCGTCTGTTGCGCGTGCGGCAGCAGTTGCGCGCCCGCGGGTGTGAGCGTCAGCCGCCGCCCGCCGCGGTGGAAGAGCTGCAGCCCGCACTCCTCCTCCAGCCTGCGCACCAATTCCGAAATCGCCGCCTGGGTGTAGCCGAGCGCGGCGCCTGCCGCCGTGAACGAGCCGAGTTCGGCCGCCGCGACGAGCGCGCGCAGCTGCGTCAGAGTCACAAGGAAATCCTATAGGTGTCCCAACGGAAGACAAGGTGGTCCTGTGTCCGGTGTGGAACTAGCTTTCCGGGTATGTACTTCACCGAAGCCACCCAGCGCCGCTTCGCCGGCCGGTTCACCGTCGTCAAGGAGCCCGCGGCCGGGGGCGCCCCGGCTCAGCGCGACGCGGGCGTCATCGACACCGTGACCCGCATGCTCGACCGGATCCGCGCCGAGGGACTCGACGCCGTCACCCGCTACGCCGCCGAACTCGACGGCTACGACGGCAGGCCGCTGGAGATCTCCCGCGAGGAGATGCGCCGCAGCGGCGACGCGCTGCCCGGCGACCTGCGCGCGGCCATCGAACTCGGCGCCGCCCGCACCGCGGCGTTCGCCAAGGCGTCCCGGGACGCGCTGAAGGATCTGGAGGTCGAGCTCGAACCGGGCCTGGTCGCCGGGTACCGCTACGTTCCGGTGCAGCGCGTCGGCGCCTACCTCCCGGCGGGCCGGTTCCCGCTGACCGCGAGCGCGTTCATGACCGTCAACGTCGCCAAGGCCGCCGGGGTCCCGTCGGTCGTCGCGTGCACCCCGCCGCAGCCGGACGGCGGCCCCAACCCCGCCGTGCTCTACGCCGCGTACGTGTCCGGTGTGGACCGGGTCTTCCTGCTGGGCGGGGTGCAGGCGCTCGCCTCGATGGCCTACGGGCTCGTCGGGGACGCGCCGGCAGACATGCTCGTCGGCGCGGGCAACGCGTTCGTGGCCGAGGCGAAGCGCCAGCTGTTCGGCACGGTCGCGATCGACCTGCTCGCCGGACCGTCCGAAGTGGCCGTGATCGCCGACGAGACCGCGGATCCCGAGCTCGTCGCCGCCGACCTGCTCGGCCAGGCCGAGCACGGCCCGGACTCGCCCGCGGCGCTGATCACGACGAACGCCGACCTGGCCGCCCAGGTGTCCGCCGAGATCGACCGCCAGCTCGCGACGCTGGCCACCGCGCCGATCGCGGGCCCGGCCTGGCGCGACCACGGTTCGATCACCGTGGCCGCCGACCGGGAGACCGCGGCGGCGCTGATGGACGACCTCGCGCCGGAGCACCTGGAGATCCAGACCGCCGACGACGGCTGGTACCACGAGCACCTGACCGCCTACGGCTCGCTGTTCCTCGGGCCGTGGAGCACCGTCGCCTACTCCGACAAGGGCATGGCCGGGACCAACCACGTGCTGCCCACCGCGGGCGGCGCCCGGCACGGCGCCGGGTTGTCGGTGTCCCGGTTCCTCCGCCCGCTGACCTACCAGCGGGTCGCCCGCGAGGCCACGCCCGCGCTCGCCGGCGCCGTCGAGGTGATCTCCGCTTCGGAGGGCATGGCGGCCCACCGCGCCACCGCCACCCTGCGCACGCAGCGGCTGGCATTGCAGGAGGCCTGATGGGACGGCCGCTCACCCTCGCGCTCGCCCAGGTCCCGGGTCGCACCGATCTCGACGGGCTCGCCGCGCACGCCACGGCCACGATGCGGCGGTTCCCGGGCACCCGGCTGCTGGCCTACCCGGAACTGCACGTCACGGGCGAGTCCGAATTGGACACAATGGACAGCGTGGAACCACTGACCGGGCCACGGCACCGGTGCTTCGCCGAGCTGGCCGGGGACCTCGGCGTGTGGCTGTGCCCGGGCAGCGTCGCCGAGCTCGGGGACGACGGGCACGTCTACGACACGGCGGTGGTGTATTCGCCGGAGGGTGAGCTGGCCGCCGCCTACCGCAAGGTGTTCCCGTGGCGCCCGCACGAGCCGTTCCGGCCGGGCCGCGAGTTCGTCGTGTTCGCCATCCCGGGCGTCGGCCGCGTCGGGCTGTCCGTCTGCTACGACGCCTGGTTCCCCGAGGTCACCCGGCACCTGGCGTGGCTGGGCGCGGAGCTGGTGCTCAACGTGGTGCGCACCGACACCGCCGACCGCGCCCAGGAGATCGTGCTCGCCCGCGCCAACGCGATCGTCAACCAGGTGTTCGTCGCGAGCGTCAACGCGGCCGGCCCGACCGGTCTCGGGCACTCGGTGCTGGCCGGGCCGGAGGGGCAGGTGCTCGCCGAGTTGCCCGGCGCGGCCGCCGGGGTGCTCACCGCCGTGGTCGACCTGGACGCGGTGACCGCCGTGCGGCGGCACGGCAGCTTCGGCGTCACCCGCGTGTGGGACCAGCTGCGGGAGGGCGACGAGCCGATCCCGATGCCGCTCTACGGCGGCGCGCTCACCCCGGCGGCCTGGGCCGCGGCGGAACAGCGGCGGACCACGGAGGCGTGAGGGTCACCGCGCCGCGTGCGTCCCCCGCGGCACCAGCTCCGGGGCGAACGTCACGCGGCGCGGCGCCTCCTCCGCGCTGCCGGAGATGCGTTCGACCAGCAGGTCCGCGGCCGCCTGGGCCATCCCGTCGAGGTCGTGGCGGACCGTGGTGAGGTCGAACGTCTCCCAGGACGCCATCGGCAGGTCGTCGAACCCGATGACGGTCAGGTCGCCGGGCACGTCGATCCCCAGGCGGCGCGCGGCGTTCATCGCGCCGATCGCGATCACGTCGTTGCCGCAGAAGACCGCGCTGGGACGGGAGTCCCCGGCCATCAGGTCGAGCAGGCCCTGGTAGCCGGTGCCGTAGTCGAACGGCCCGCGCCGCACGCGGTGCCGCGGCAGGCCGACCCCGGCCTCCGACAGGCCCACCCGGAACCCCAGTTCGCGGTCCCGCCCGGTGGTGGTCTCCGCGGGCCCGCCGATCAGGGCGACGTCGGTGTGGCCGAGCCGCACGATCTCCTCGGCGACGAGCCGCCCGCCCGCCTCGTTGTCCACCACCGCGGCGTCGGCCTTGTCGTTGCCGGTCTCCCGGTTGAGGAACACGAACGGCAGCCCGCGCCGGGTCAGCTCGGCGGGCAGGGCGGAGCCGATGACCGCCGTGGTGAGCACGACGCCGTCGATGGAGCGGTCCAGCAGCCGCTCGGTCTCCAGCGCGGTTTCGCTGCGCTCGGTGAACAGCATCATCCGGTAGCCGTGCCGTTCGAGCGTGTCGTGCAGGGGGCCGATCAGGTGCGGGTAGAAGGGGTTGGTCAGGTCGGTGACGACCACGCCGATGCGGCGGGTCGAGCGCGTGGACAGGCTCCGGCCCGCCTCGCTGGGTACGTACCCGAGCGCTTCGGCCGCTTCGCGCACCCGTTCCCGGGTGGCCGCGGAGACCCGGTGGTCGCCGCGCAGCGCCCGCGAGACCGTCGGCTGGGAGACCCCGGCGAGCCGGGCCACGTCATGGCTCGTGATCGACATCGGCGCCCTCCCCGGTCCGGCCCTGTGCATACGCATCCTAGCCGAATCGACCCCTTGACAGGCAACCGCGGGGATGGTGGCATGCATACGTATTAACAACAACGTTGCGGAGGGTGTCATGGTCAACGGCGAGGGGCGGGTCACGGCGGAGGAGCTGCGGCGCCGGACGATCCGGCGGGCCGACTTCGTGTCCTGCAACCAGGCGTTCATCGACTGCCGGACCCCGGGTTCGGACCGCAAGGAGAACTACTCGATGATCGGCCCGGGGGTGACGCAGAACCCGAACCAGGTGGTGAACCTGCGCGAGCCGCACGGGTTCAACATCGGTGCCGCGGCGATGCCGCACGGCATCACCAACAACCTGCACCTGCACTTCACGGCCGAGGTGTTCCTGTGCTTCCGCGGCGAGTTCCTGCTCCGCTGGGGCGCCGACGGCGACGAGGGCGAACTGGTGCTCCGCGAGGGCGACATCGCCTCGATCCCGACGTGGATCTTCCGCGGGTTCACCAACATCGGCCCCGACGACGGCTGGCTGTTCACCGTGCTCGGCCACGACGACACCGGCGGCATCATCTGGGGCCCGTCGGTGCTGCGCGAGGCCGAGGGCCACGGCCTGTACCTGACCGCGGACAACCGGCTCGTCGACACCGTCGCCGGCGACGAGGTGCCCGACCCGGCCGAGCTGGTCCGGCCGATGGCCGCCGAGGACATCGCCGCACTGCCCTCCTACGACGCCGGCCGGATGCGCCGGCGGGTGGCCACCGCCGGCGACCTGCGGTGGTCCTCGCGGGCTCTGCTGGGCAGCGTCCTGCCCGGCGGGCGCGCCGAACTGGCCGCGGTGATCGGGTTCGGCATGACCGAGGACCGCGACCAGGAACCACGCGTCTACCAGCCGCACGGGCACAACGTGGCATGGCTGCGGGCGGAGCCGGGCGAGGGCGTGCTGCTGCACCGCCACGACGAGACGCAGGTCCTGATGGTGAAGGACGGCGAGTGGGAGGTGACGCTCAACCGGCACGACGAGGTGAGCGTGCGGCTGGGCCCGTGGGACATGCTGTCCGTGCCGCGCGGGGCGTGGCGCAGCATCCGCAACGTGTCCGACTCGACGGCCAGCCTGCTCGTCGTCAACAGCGGGGACGGGCGCGTGCGCCTGGAGTGGGACGACGAGGTCGTCAAGGCGGCCGCCGACGCCGGGGTGGGCGTGGACCACAATGGCTACCTCGCGCCCTACCACCTGCTGCCGCGGCCGGCCGGGCGGTGACGGCGCCGCCGGTGGTGCTCGTACCCGGCATGCTGTGCGACGCGGACCTGTGGGCCGATGTCGACGTGCCGTCGCCGGTCGTGCACGCGGAGATCACCGCGCCGGACATCGGCGGCATGGCCGAGCAGATCCTCGCCGCGGTCGACGGCCCGTTCGTGCTCGCCGGGCTGAGCCTGGGCGCGATCGCCGGGTTCGAGGTCGCCCGGCGCGCGCCAGGGCGGCTGGCCGGGTTCTGCGCCATGGCGACCAACGCGGGCGCGCCGCGGCGGGAGCAGCTGGCGGGCTGGGCGGAGCTCGACCGGCTCACCGCCGACGGCGGGTTCGAGGCGGCCGTCGCCCGGATCCTGCCGACCATGTTCGCCGAGCCGGATCCCGTGCTGCGTCAACGGTTTCTCGGCATGGCCGGTCGCGTCGGGCCCGCCGTGTTCCGGTCCCAGCTCGCCGCGCAAGCCACCCGGCGCGACGCCCACGCCGCGATCGCGACGCTGTCCTGCCCGGTCCTGGTGCTGTGCGGCGAACGCGACGCGCTCTGCCCGCCTGCCTTCCACCACAAGATCGCCGCGCACGCGCGGGACGCCACCTGCCACGTCATCCCCGGGGCCGGGCACCTGCTGACGCTCGAAGCCCCGGACACCACGACCACCCTGCTGCGCGACTGGCTGCGCGGCCTACCGAAGGAGTTCCGATGCCCAAGGTCCTGAAATCCGCCGTCCCCGCCGAGCAGGTCGCCGCCCAGCGGGACGACGTCGCCGACCGCGTCCGCGGGATCATCGCCGACATCCGGGACCGCGGCGACGCCGCGGTCCGGGAGTACTCGGCGAAGTTCGACTCGTGGTCGCCGGAGTCGTTCCGGCTCTCCCCGGAGCGGATCGAGGAGATCGTCGCCCGCGTTCCGGCCCAGGTGCTGGACGACATCCGGTTCGTGCAGGACCAGGTGCGCACCTTCGCCCGGCACCAGCGGGACTCGATGCGCGAGTTCGAGGTCGAGACCCTGCCCGGGGTCCACTTGGGACAGAAGCACGTGCCGGTCGCCGCGGCGGGCGCGTACGTCCCCGGCGGCCGGTACCCGCTCACCGCGTCCGCGCACATGACCATCGTGACCGCGAAGGTCGCCGGGGTGCCGCGGGTGGCCGCGTGCACGCCGCCGATCCGCGGCGAGGTGCCCGACGCCACCGTCGCCGCCATGCACTTGGCGGGCGCTGACGAGATCTACCTGCTCGGCGGGGTGCAGGCGGTGGCCGCGCTGGCGGTCGGCACCGAGACCATCGGGCGCGTCGACCTGATCGCCGGACCCGGCAACGCCTACGTCGCGGAGGCCAAGCGGCAGCTGTTCGGCGAGGTCGGCATCGACCTGTTCGCCGGGCCGACCGAGGTGCTGGTGATCGCCGACCACACCGCCGACCCGTTCGTCGTCGCGGTGGACCTGCTGTCGCAGGCCGAGCACGGGCCGGACTCGCCCGCGGTGCTGATCACCACCTCGGCGGACCTCGCGCGGGAGGTGCTCGACCACGTCGAGGCGCTGCTGCCCGGCATGCCCACCCGCGACTTCGCCGAACCGGCGTGGCGCGACCACGGCGAGATCCACGTGGTCGACTCGGTCGACGAGGCGTTCGCGCTGGCCGACACCTACGCGTCCGAGCACGTCCAGGTGCTCACCGCGCAGCCGCGGCAGGCGCTGGAGAAGATGCGGAACTACGGCGCGTTGTTCCTCGGCCCGGGCACCTGCGTGTCCTTCGGGGACAAGGTGATCGGCACGAACCACGTCCTGCCGACGCGCGGCGCGGCCAGGTACACCGGCGGGCTGTGGGTCGGCAAGTACCTCAAGACCGTGACCTACCAGGAGGTCACCAGCAGCGAGTCGAGCGAGCGGCTGGGCGAGGTGTGCGGCCGGGCGGCGCGGGTCGAGCTGTTCGAGGGCCACGCGCGGTCCGGCGACGTGCGCGCGGCCGGGTTCCGGCGGGGGGAGCTGGCGTGGAACCCGGCCTGAGCGGGCGCACCGCGCTGGTCACCGGCGGCGGCAACGGCCTCGGCCGGGCGATCGCCGTGGCGCTGTCGGAGGCCGGCGCGCGAGTCGTGGTGACCGGGCGGCGGCGGTCCAGTTTGGACGAGACGGTGGCCGCCCTGCCCGGGCCGGGGCGGGCGGCGGTGTGCGACGTGGCCGACCCCGGCTCGGTCGCCGCGCTGGCCGCGGAGCTGGCGGACGAGGAGATCTCGGTGCTCGTCAACAACGCCGGCGTCGCGGGGCCGGTCAAGCCGCTGACCGAGGTCGAGCCGGACGAGTGGGACGAGGTGTTCGCGGTCAACGTCCGCGGCGTGTACCTGGTGTGCCGGGCGTTCCTGCCGCCGATGGTCGCGCGCGGGGCGGGGGACGTCGTGAACATCGCGTCGGTGAGCGGGAAGCGGCCGTTGCTGCGGCGCACCCCGTACTGCGCGTCGAAGATGGCGGTGATCGGGCTGACGGCCACGCTCGCGGGCGAGGTCGGGCCGCACGGGGTGGCGGTGAACTCGTTGTCGCCGGGGCCGGTGGCCGGGCCGCGCATGGAACGCAACTTCCGGCTGGAGGCCGAGCGCACCGGCGTGAGTTGCGAGGAGGCGGAGCGGGCTTTCGTGGGGCGGTCGGCGTTGGGCCGGATGGTGACGGAGGCGGAGGTGGCGGCCGGGGTGCTGGCGATGTTGCGGATGCCGGGGCTGTGTGCGGCGGACATCGACCTGTCGGCGGGGATGGTGGCGCGGTGAGGACGCTGAAACAACGCCTGGCGGCGGGGGAGCGGCTGCTCGGCGGCCTGCTGCGGCTGCCGTCGGAAACGCTCGTCGAGATGGCCGGCGTCGCCGGGCTCGACTTCGTCGTGCTCGACTGCGAACACGGGCCCGCCGACCTGGTGCCGCTGCAGCAGCACGTCGTCGCGGCCCAGGCGCACGGGCTGGGCGTGCTGGTCCGGGCCGGGGCGGCCGAGCCCGCACTCGTCCTGCGCGTCCTCGACCTGGGCGCGGATGGCGTGATCGTGCCGCACGTCGACACCGCGGAGCAGGCCAGGGCGGTCGTCGCGGCCGCGCACTACCCGCCGCTCGGCGAGCGCGGCTTCGCGACCTACAGCAGGGCAGGCCGGTTCGGCGCCCGGGATATCGCCGAGCACCTGTCGCGCTCCGCGGAGACCACGCTGGTCGTGCCGATGATCGAGACGCCGGAGGCGTGCGCGGCGGCGCCGGAGATCCTGGACGTGCCGGGCGTCGACGCGGTGCTGGTGGGTCCCGCGGACCTGTCGGTGGCGATGGGCCTGACCGGTGGTGCCGCCGAACCCCGCGTCCGTCAGGCGATGGCGGAGGTCGCGAACGCGGCGGAGCGGGCGGGCAAGCCGATGGTGAGCATCGTGGGCGGCACGGCGCAGGCCGCGGCGGCCCCGCCGGGCGCGGTGATCTACAACCTGGCGCACGTGCTGCTCCACACGCTGCGCGACCTGGCCGGTCAGTCCGGGCGGTAGGACTTCTCCGGCCAGAACGGCCACTCCTCGAACGCCCGGCACCGGCCGTCCCCGGCGAAGCGGATGATCCACAGGTCCCGGTACTGCTGTCGCGTGGGTTCGCCGTAGGTCACCTCGACCCGCACGACGGCGGTGTCCCCGTCGAGGGCAACCGGTTCGCTGGTCATCCGGAAGTCCTCGTCGGGGCCGGTCCGCTCGGCCTCCCACATCGCGGCGATGGCCGGCAGTCCCCGCACCGGTTCGCGGTACGGGGACTGCTGGTAGGTCGCGTCGTCGGTGAACAGTTCCGCCAGGGCGCCGGTGCCCGGTGACCGCCACGCGCGCTCGTAGCCGTCGACCCAGGACCGCACTCGTCGCTCGTCCATGCGGTGAGTGTGGCACCGGACGGCGGCTCAGCGCGGCGGCCGCGCGTCCAGCAGGACCAGGACCGTGACGAGCGCGGCGAGGACGAGCAGCGTGATCAGGGCCGCGTCGACCAGCAGGCCGGTCATGACGGACTCCGCTCGGCGGCGCGCTTGCCGGACCGCAGGCTGGTCACCGTCACGGTCGCCAGGATCAGCACGATGACCAGCAGCGAGACCGGGGTGGGGATGGTCGGCACCGCGGGCCACACCTCGTGCGCCCAGTGCAGCACCAGCTTGACCCCGATGAACGCCAGGATGACGGCGAGCCCGTGGTTGAGGTGGGTGAGTTTGGCCAGCGCGGTGTGCAGCACGAAGTACAGCGCACGCAGGCCGAGCAGGGCGAACGCGTTGGTGGTGAAGACGAGGTACGGGTCCTCGGTGATGCCGTAGACCGCGGGCACCGAGTCGACGGCGAACACCACGTCGGTGGCGAAGACGGCCACCACCACGAGCGTCAGCGGGGTCAGCGCCCGCCGTCCGCGCTCGCGGACCACCAGGCGCGTGCCGCGGTAGTCGTCGGTGACCGGCATCAGCCTGCGCAGCAGCCGGACCGAGCGCATCCGCGACACGTCGGGATCCGTTTCCGGTCCGCTGAGGGCCTCGTGCAGGATCTTCACCGCCGAGGCGAACAGGATCAGGCCGAACACCAGGAACGCCCAGGTGCCTGCCTGCAACAGCGCGGCGCCGGCGGCGATGAAGATGCCACGCAGCACCAGCGCGCCGACGATGCCGTAGAGCAGCACCCGTTGCTGCACCTCGACGGGCACGGCGAACGCCGCCAGCAGCAGCATGAACACGAACAGGTTGTCGACGGAAAGCGATTTCTCGACGACGAACCCGGTGGCGAACTCCAGCGCCTGCGCGCCGCCGAACGCGGTCCACAACCAGAAGGCGAACACCAGCGGCAGCGTCAGGTAGAACACCGACCAGCCGGCGGCCTCACGCAGCGACACCTCGTGCGGCCGCCGCGTCACGAGGAAATCGGCCGCCAGCAGGGCCAGCAGCACCGCGATGCTGATCACCCACAACCATGGGCTGCCGATCGACGACGCGGGCGCGGCAGCGGCGACCGCGGACTGGTGTGACATGGGGCCTCCTCGAACACCGTCAGCGTTCGAGGTCTCCTTCACCCGCATCGCGGGCGCCCTGCCGGGGACACGCCGGGTGTCCGTACTGACCGGTCAGGGACCTTGGGAAGTACTCCCCTCGGGACCGAGTATCGGACAAATCGGACACCCTGTAAAGGGGGTCACCCGGACGCGGTAACCGGCCGGACCGTCCACATCGGATTGGAAGGGGCCGGCGCCCCAGTGGCGCCGGCCCCTTCCGGTCAGAGGCTGTGGGCGGCGATGTCGCCCTGCGAGGTGGTGGCGCGGATGGTCAGCTCCGGGTTGCCGTTGTTCTTCAGCGCGTTGCTGATCCGGCCGTGGTCGGTGCCGGCGTCCAGGGTGGCCGAGACACCGGCCGTCGCGCCGACGGTGATGTCGCCCGCCTGCGTGCGCAGCACGACGGTGCCGCTGACGGCCTCGGTGAGGCGGATGTCGCCGCGGGCGGTGGTGATCTTCGTGGCGCCGCCGACCCGGCCGACCTCCACGTCACCGTCGGTCGCGGTGAGCCGCAGCGTCGCGGCCTCGTCGAGGTGGATGTCGCGGTAGGCGCCGTCCACCGTGACGTCGCCGAAGCGGCCGGTGGCGCGGAGCTCGGCTGCGCTGCTGGTGACGTCGACGCGGGAGCCGGCGGGTAGGTGCACGGTGACCGCCACCGAACCGGACGGGCCGAAGACCCGGTTGCCGGGCTCCGGCGCCTCGACCCGCAGCACACCGTCGGCGTAGGTGACGGTGGTCTGTTCGGCCAGCTGCACGTCGCGGCTCTTGCCGGGGTCGGCCGGGGCGACCTCGACGGTCGTGTCGGCGCGGTCCGCGGCGGCCAGGTGGATGCGCCCGGCGGGGACGGTCAGGACGGCGGCGATCGGGGCGGTGGTGGCGAAGTTCTGCATCGGTCTCTCCTTGCTGAGCGGCTTGATGGGAACACCATCGCCCGCTGCACTGACACCGGACCGCCACCGCGCTGACGCGGCCGCTGACACGGGACGTCAGTGGCCGTGGAAGGCCTCCGCCAGCCACCACGACCCGCCGTCGTCGATGATCTTCGCGTCCACGACCAGCGGTTTCTCCCGCGGGCCGGCCAGCCACGCGGAGACCTGCCGCAGGTCGGCGACGGTGCGGACGGTGACCCCGGCGCAGCCGAACCCGCGCCCGATCGCGGCGATGTCGGTCGGCGGGAACCGGACGGTCGCGTGGTCGCCGGTGAAGTGGTGCACCTCCGCGCCGTAGGCGGCGTCGTTGTAGACGACCACCAGCAGCGGCAGGCCCAGCCGCACGGCCGTGTCGAGCTCCTGGGCCGCCATGTGGAAACCGCCGTCGCCGAGGGCGGCGATGGGCAGCCGTCCGGGCTGGGCGATCGCCGCGCCAATCGCGGTCGCCAGCCCCAGCCCGATGGACTGGAAGGCCTGGGTGAAGCAGAACCCGAACTCGTCCGGCACGTCCAGGAACGCGCTGGGGTAGCCCATGAAGTTGCCCGAGTCCACCGACACCACGCGCTCGGCGGGCAGGATCCGGTCCAGCTCCGCGGACAGCGTGCGCGGGTCGATCAGGTCCGCGGTCGACTCGTCGCGGTAGTCGGCCGCCGACCAGCGGGCCCGCGCGGCGATCCGGTCGCGCAGCGCGGGGGAGCGGTAGCCGGCTTTTCTCCCGTCACCCAGCTCGGCGAGCACCGCGCGGGCGGTCACCGCCGCGTCGCCGACCACGCCGAGGTCGACCGGCCGGTGCGCGCCGATCGCGCTCGCCTCCAGGTCGACCTGCGCGAGGCGGGCGCCGGGGCCGATCAGCTTGCCGTGGCGGGTGGTCCACCGGTTGAGCGCGCAGCCCCAGCCGATGACGAGATCGGCGTCGCGGACGAGCTCCGCGGTCAGCGGGGAGGCGAACCCGCCGGAGATGCCCAGCGCCCACGGGTCGCCGTGGAACAGGCCGTGCGCCACCGCGGACGTCGCGAGCAGCGCGCCGCACGCGTCGGCCAGCGCCCGGATCTCCGCGGCCGCGCCCCGGCCACCCCGGCCGGCGATGAACACCGGCCGCTCCGCGGCGGCGAGCAGCTCGGCCAGCTCGGCCACCGCGGCGGCATCGGGCTCCGGCGCGGGAGGGGCGGGCACCGGCTCGATGGCTTCCAGCGTCGGCGCGGGCTCGGCCTGCACGTCCAGCGGCAGGTTCAGCACTACGGTGCGGCGCTCGTGCAGCGCGGTCCGGTACGCGCGCACCGTGTCGGCCACCGCGGTCTCCGGGCTGTGCACACGCTCGGCGACCGCGCCGACCGCCCGGGCGAGCCCGTCCTGGTCGATGCGGAAGTTGTTGAGCGGATCGGCGGCGGGCGACTCGGCGGTGAGGACGATCAGCGGGGTGCGGCTCTTGGCCGCTTCGCCGATGCCGGTGACCGCGTTGGTCAGCCCGCAGCCCTGGTGGGTCGACACGAGCGCGACCCGGCCGCTCATCCGCGCGCACGCGTCGGCGGCGGTGGCCGCGCCGCCCTCGTGGCGGGTGGCGTGGAAGGCGACCCCGGCCGCCCGCAACGCGTTGGTGACGTGGAAGTTGCCGCTGCCCACCACGCCGAACACCGGACCGGCGCCCAGCTCCGCCAGGACCCGCCCGACCGCCTCGGCGACGATCACGCCCGCTCCACGAGCGCGTACACGCGCGCCGGGCTGCCCGACCCGCCGACGATCGGCAGCGGCGAGACCACCAGCAGGGCGCCGGTCGGCGGCAGCTGCGCGAGGTTGCGCAGCTGGGTCAGCCCGCACTTGCCCGCGCCGAGCAGGCGGTCGTGGCAGGGGAAGATCGGCTCCAGCTCGGCGGCGCGGCCGGCGTCGGTGCCCACGGTCTCCACGCCGAACCCCGCGATCGGGGCTTCCTCGGCGAGCCACTGCGCGCACTCCGGCGACACGCCCGGGGTGTGCGAGGCGCCGTCGCTGACGTTGAGGAAGCTGTCCTGGTCGCCGGAGCGTGCGTCCCACCCGGTCCGGTAGAGCAGCCAGCCGCCCTCGGGCAGCGGCCCGTGCTCGCGTTCCCAGTCCCGGACGTCGTCGATGCCCAGCAGGAAGTCGGGATCGTCGTCGACCCGCGCCGACATGTCCAGCACGGCGGCCGGCCCGATGAGCGTGCGCAGCGGGATCTGGTCGACGCTGGGGCCGTCCTTGCCGGACAGCCAGTGGTTGGGCGCGTCGACGTGCGTGCCGACGTGCTCGCCGGTGTGGATGTCGTTCCAGTACCAGCGCGGGCCGCGGTCGTCGTAGCGGCTGATCTCCTCCAGCCGGAAGCCGGTGGTGTTGGCGAAGGGCGGCGGCAGCTGCAGCACCGGCGTGCTCTCCGACAGCGGCGCGGTCAGGTCGACGACCTCGACGCGGCTGCTCCGCAGCGCGGACAGCAGATCGGCCAGGACGGGCATCGGAACCTCCTCGGATCGTGGCGCTCCGGCGGTCGTGCGCGGCCCGCGCTCGGAACGAGACTAGCCACCCGCGCAACGGTCCCATACGGAATCCATAGGTCCCGCCCGCGATACTCGCGCCATGCGGGTGCTCTTGGTGGAGGACGAACAGCCCCTGGCCGGCTACATCGTCACCGGTCTGCGCAAGCAGGGCTTCGCCGTCGACCTCGCCGGGGACGGGCGCACCGCGCTGGAGAAGTGCGAGCTCACGCCCTACGACGTCGTGGTGCTGGACCGGGACCTGCCGGTCGTGCACGGCGACACGGTCTGCCGCCGCCTCGCCGATCGCGGTGGCGCGCGCATCCTCATGCTGACCGCGTCCGGCTCGGTCAGCGACCGGGTCGACGGGCTCTTCCTCGGCGCGGACGACTACCTCGGTAAACCGTTCGCGTTCACCGAGCTCGTCGCCCGCGTGCACGCGCTGGCCCGGCGCAGCGCCCCCGCCCGGCCGCCGGTGCTGCGTGCCGGTGACGTGACCCTCGACCCGGGCCGGCGCACCGCGGAACGCGGCGGGCGGCTGCTGTCGCTGGCCCCCAAGGAGTTCGGCGTGCTCGAACAGCTGCTGGCCGCCGACGGCGCCGTGGTCAGCGCGGAGACCCTGCTGGACAAGGTGTGGGACGAGCACGCCGACCCGTTCACCAACGCGGTGCGGATCACCGTCGGCACCCTGCGCCGCAAGCTCGGCGAACCGCCCCTGATCGAGACCGTCACCGGCGCGGGCTACCGGCTGCGGCCGTGACGGCGCGGCTGTCCGCCCGCAGCAGGCTGACCCTGGTCTACACCGCGCTGGTGCTGGTCGCGGGCGCGGTCCTGACCGTGGTCACCTACCTGCTGACGCGGCGGCGCGCGGTCCTGGTGCAGATCACCGGATCGGGCCCGCCGCCCCTGGACGTGGAGGTGCTCGCCCGCGAGGTGCGCGAGGACACCCTCGCGACGCTGCTGGGGCAGGGGTGGATCGCGCTGGCGGCCGTCACCGCGGTGGCCGCGCTGGTCGCCTGGCTCGTGGCCGGCCGGGTGCTGCGGCCCATCCGCACGATCTCGGCCACCGCGCGGCGGCTGTCCGCGGAGAACCTGTCGCACCGGGTGCCGGTGCGCCCGCCGCGGGACGAGCTGGCCGCGCTCGCCGAGACGATCAACGGAATGCTGGACCGGATCCAGCGGGGGATGGCCGACCGCGACCGGGCGCTGGAGAGCCAGCGGCTGTTCAGCGCGAACGCCGCGCACGAGCTGCGCACCCCGCTGACGACGATCCGCACCGCGGTCGACGTGACGCTCGACGGCGAACCCACGCGCGCCGAATTGCTGACGATGGCCGCGGACGTGCGGGACGCGGCCGAGAACAGCCGCCGCACGCTCGACGGGCTGCTGGCGCTGGCGCGCAGCCAGGCCGGCGCGGGCGACCGCCGCCGGCTCGACCTGTCCGCGCTCGCCGCCGAGTCGCTGGCCGGTGTCGCGAGTGGACTGTCCGCTCAGGACATCGAGGTGGAGCGGGATTTGGACCCCGCTTGGCTGTGTGGCGAGCCGGTGCTGCTGGAGCGGATGGTGGCCAACCTGATCGGCAACGCGGTTCGCCACAACCACCCGGGCGGCTCACTGGCGGTGTCCACCCGGGCCGGTGCCGACGGCGTGGTGCTGCGTGTGGTCAACACCGGCGCCGTCGTGCCGGCCCAGCGCGTGGAACGCCTGCTGGAGCCGTTCGTGCGTGGTGAGAACAGCCGCGGCGGAGCCGGGCTGGGCCTGTCCATCGTGCGTGCCGTGGTGCTCGCCCACGACGGCACGCTCACGGCTGCCGCCAACCCCGGCGGCGGGCTGGACGTCACTGTGCGGCTGCCCGCCGCATAGCATCGGCTGGTGCACGGTGAGGTCGGTGTGATCGCCCGCGACGGGGAGCACGAGGTCGAGATCAAGCGGTCCCGGTTCGTGTGCACCGTCGCGCGGGTCGATGACGTGGCGGCCGCCGCGGCGGTGATCGCCCGGGTGCGCAAGGCCGGGCCCGGCGCGAACCACCACTGCACGGCGTTGCGGATCGGCGATCCGGAGACCGGTGAGATGACCGTCCGCAGCAACGACGACGGCGAGCCCGCCGGCACCGCGGGCGTCCCGATGCTCGAGGTGCTCGCGCGCCGCAACCTGACCGACGTCGTCGCCGTGGTGTCGCGGTGGTTCGGCGGGGTCAAGCTCGGCGCGGGCGGCCTGGTCCGCGCCTACTCCGGCGCGCTGGCGGAAACCCTGGACGCCGTCGGGACGCTGCGCCGGGTGCGGCACCGCGAACTGCTGATCGCCGTGCCGCACGACGTCGCCGGCCGCCTCGAACACGACCTGCGCAACTCGCCGTACCGGCTGCAGGACATCGACTACGGCGCGGACGTCACGCTGACGGTCGCGGTCACCGAGGCCGACCGGGACGCGTTCGGCGCGTGGCTCGCGGAGCGGACGGGTGGCGAGGCCGAGGCCCTCGACGCGGGGACGAGGGACCTCTACCTCCCCTGACGCGTCAGACCCGCACCAGCTCGATCACCGGGATGACCCGGCTGGTCTTGCGCTGGTAGTCGGCGAACTGGGGCTGCACGGCGGACTGCTTCGCGTAGATCTCGTCCCGCTCGGGGCCCTCCAGCACGCGGGCGATCACGGGGAAGGTCTCGTCGCCGAGCTCGATCGTCGTCTTCGGGTTCGCCACCAGGTTGTGGTACCAGGCGGGGTTCTCGTCGGCGCCGCCCTTGCTGGCGAAGACGAAGATCCGGTCGCCCTCGCGGTAGTAGACCAGCGGGGCGATCCGCTCGATGCCGGATTTCGCACCCACGTGGTGCACCAGGACCAGCGGGCTGCCCTCGAAGATGCCGCCGGCCTTGCCGCCGTTGGCGCGGAACTGGGCGATGACGTCGCGGTTCATCGCGTCGAAGTCGATGTCGGTCACGACGTCGATCATAAGCGTGCGTGACGACCCGATCGATGCTCGAAAGAGCCAGATTCATATCCGATCGTGTCATCCGCTGCTACTGTTGAGCGCATGGACGTGCTGGCTGACGCGCTCGAAGTGGCGGGAGTCCGCGGCGTCCTCGGCGCGCGCATCGCCGCCGGTGGCACGTGGGGCATCTCGTGGAGCCGGATCGGCGGCGCCGGGTTCTACGCCGTCACGGCGGGCACCGCCTGGCTGGGCGTGCCCGGCCGCCCGCCCGCGCAGCTGATGCCGGGGGACGTCGTGCTGCTGCCGACCGGGACCGAGCACACCCTGACCAGCGCGCCGGACGCCCCGGCGGACACGTGCGACTGCGACGCCGCGGAACGGGCCAGGGCCGACGGCGGCGTGCTGCGCTTCGGCACCGGCGAGGTCCAGACCCACATCCTGAGCGCCTCCTACGAGTACGACCCGGCGGTGTCCACCCAGGTGCTCGCCTCGCTCCCGGAGGTGGTGCACATCCGGGCGGACAACGGCGGCAGCTGCCTCGACGACACCGTCCGCCTGCTGGCCAGGGAGCTCGCGCGTCCCCAGCTCGCCACCGCGGTCGTGCTCAGCAGGCTGGTCGACATCCTGCTCGTGCAGTTGCTGCGGGTGTGGGTGGCGCGGAACCCGGCCGGGGCACGCGGGTCCTGGCTCGGCGTGTTGTGCGACCCGCTGGTCGGCGCGGCGATCGCGAAGCTCCACGAGGATCCGGCGCGGGCGTGGACGATCGACCTGCTCGCGGCCGAGCTGGCGGTGTCGCGGACCACGCTCGCCCGCCGGTTCCGCACGGTCGCCGGCGAGTCCTTCGGGAGCTACCTGACGCGCCTGAGGATGGATCTCGCGGCGGTCCGGCTCCGGGACACCGACGACGCGCTGGAGGCCGTCGCCCGCTCGGTCGGCTACACCTCGGTGTACGCGTTCAGCCGGGCCTTCCGGCGGGATCGCGGTCACGCGCCGGGCAGCTACCGGAGATCGGCCCGGGCCGCGGTTCCGGTGTGACCCGGGTTTCCTGGTCGCACCCCGCCGTCAGCTGGTCTCGGTCAGCCTGCCGTCGGCGAGGCGGAGCCGGCGGTCGATGCGGATCTCGCTGAGAAACCGTTCGTCGTGGCTGACGACGACGAATGCGCCCCGATAGGCGTTGAGAGCGCTTTCCAGTTGCCCGGCGCTGACCAGGTCGAGGTTGTTGGTGGGCTCGTCCAGCAGGAGTAGTTGTGGTGGGGGTTCGGCGAACAGAACGCAGGCCAGGGTGGCGCGCAGTCGTTCGCCGCCGGACAGCACCGCGCCGGGCAGGTGCGCCCGGTCACCGCGGAAGAGGAAGCGGGCGAGCAGGTTCATCCGGTCGGACGGAGGCATTCCCGGGGCCGCCGCGGCGAGGTTTTCCGCGACCGTGCGCGCGTCGTCGAGCAGGTCCAGGCGCTGGGACAGGTAGGCGATCCGGCCGTCGGCACGCTTGATCTCGCCGCCGTCCGGGTCGAGATCGCCGGTGATCATGCGCAGCAGAGTGGACTTGCCGGACCCGTTCGCGCCGGACAGCGCGATGCGCTCCGGGCCGCGGATCGTCAGGTCCACGCCGTCGCCGAAGAGGTCCCGCTTGCGCAGGCCCTCGCCGAGGAACAGCGTCCGGCCCGCAGGCACCGCGGTCTGGGGGAGTTCCAGGGTGATCTTCTGGTCCTCCCGCAGCGACCGCTCCGCCTCGTCCAGCTTGGCTTTCGCCGCGCTGACCCGGGCCGCGTGCGTGCCGTCGGCCTTGCCCGCGGACTCCTGCGCGTTGCGCTTGCGGGCGCCGGCGAGGATCTTCGGCAGACCGGCGTTGGAGAGGTTGCGCTGCGCGTTGCTGGCTCGCTTCGCCGCCCGCTCCCGCGCCTGCTGCATCTCCCGCTTCTCGCGCTTGACCTCCTGCTCGGCGCTGCGGATGTTCTTCTCCGCCACCTCGCGCTCGGCCTGCGCCGCCTGCTCGTACTCGGTGAAGTTGCCGCCGTAGTACCGGATCTCGCCGCCGTCGAGCTCGGCGATGCGGTCCATCCGGTCCAGCAGCGCGCGGTCGTGGCTGACCACCACCAGGCAGCCCGACCAGTCGTCGAGCACGGCGTAGAGCTGGTGCCGGGCCTGCAGGTCGAGGTTGTTGGTGGGTTCGTCGAGCAGCAGCACGTCGGGCCGCTTGAGCAGCTGGGCGGCCAAACCGAGGGACACGATCTGGCCGCCGGACAGGGTGCCCAGGGTGCGGTCCAGCGTGATGGCCTCCAGGCCGAGCCGGTCCAGCTGGGCGCGGGTGCGTTCCTCGATGTCCCAGTCCTCGCCGATGGTGGTGAAGTGCTCCTCGGCGACGTCGCCGGACTCGACGGCCGCCAGCGCGCGCAGCACCGGCTCGATGCCCAGCACTTCGGCGACGGTCGGTTCACCCGTCAGCGGGAGGTCCTGCGGCAGGTAGCCGAGCAGACCGTCGACGGACACGCCACCGTCGGAGGGCGTGAGCTCGCCCGCGATCAGCTTGAGCAGGGTGGACTTGCCTGCCCCGTTCGGGGCGACGAGACCGGTGCGCCCGTCGGGAACGCTGAACGACAGCTGGTCGAAGACGGGGGTGTCGTCCGGCCAGGAAAAGGACAGACCGGACACGACGATGCGGGATTCGGACATGGGAACGAGACCTCGAAAAGGGAGTGGCGCGGACCAGCGGACCGCGGATACGGGTGGACGACGACATGGCCACCACGGCACTGCTTCGAACTGACGCGTGGGGGGCCTTGCTCACTCCGGGGGATCACCCGGAGATGTCGTCTTCACCTGCCACGTCGAGTCTCCTCAGAACGGTTCCCTTGCCCGTCCACCATACCAGTCTCGGCGATCACCGGTCGTGCTAGCCGAAGGTGAAGTCGTAGGCCCGCACCCCGGGTCGGCGACGAAGTCCAGGCGCAGCCGGGCGTTTGAGTCCGGGGTGAGGTACTCGTCGTCCGACGGCATGGCCTACGGCACGATCACCGCCTGCCAGACAGCGGTCTACATCGCACTGACCGCGTTCGTGCTGAACCTCGCAATCGCCGCGGTGCTGACGCCGCTGTTCGAGCGTGGTGACGTACAGGGTCGGCGTCGGATGACGGGCGCGGGGCGGGCCGGCGTGGCCTGGCCGCGCGGGACACCGTGCCCTTCGACGAGATCACCACCTCGGGCGTCGCCGGTGACGCGCGCGGCGTCCGCGGACAAGGGGACCAAGCTGATGGACGGCTGCGCCCAGGCGCTGGCGGACCTCCTCGACGGCGGACTGTGGAAGGAAACCCATGCGGCTCGGTGAACTGGACGGGGATGTCACCGGCACGGACGACGGCCACCCGCCCGTGGTCCTGCTGCACGGTCTGACCTTCGACCGCGCCATGTGGGAGCCGCTGGTCCGCGCGCTGCGCGGGCGCCGGGTGGTGGCGCTCGACCTGCCCGGGCACGGCGCGTCGCCCCGGCGGGAGTCGTACGACCCCTCCGACGTCGCCGACCTCCTGCACGGCGCGGTCACCGCCGCCGGCCTGCGCAGGCCGGTGCTGGACATCGACCAGCCGCTCCTGGCCGGCCCCTTCGGCGAGATGCTGCGCTCGGCCGAGCCCGTGCTGCGCGGGCCGGAGTACCTGAGCGTGTGGAACAAACTGCTCGCCGGGATGGGCGTCGACGAGCTCGCCCCGCAGCGGCGCGACCTGCTGCGGTCCACGCCATTGCAGGACCTGCTCCTCGGGTACTGGCGCGAGATCTGGAGGTCCCGGCGGACGAGCTGCGGGAGAACCGGATCCGGCAGCTGCTCGCCCTGGGCGCCGGGGGTCCTGCCGGACGCGCGGTTCACCGTTCTGCCGGGGAAGCGGGCGCTTCCCCCACATAGGACAGCCCGTCGCGGTGGCGAGAATCGTGGCTGCACTGTCCGAATAGGACATTGTGTGCCGGCCGCCGGTGCCGACCGCGGGTCAGACGGCGTCGACGTGCAACGCGTAGGTCACCGCGTGGGTGCGGTTGCGCAGGCCGAACCGTCCGGTCAGGTTCTGGATGATCTTCTTGATCCCCCGGCTAGCCCGAGCAGCTCGGCATAGGTGACCTCCCGCCCGGGCTCGGTCAGCGCCACGCGGTCCGGCGACCTCGTGGCCACCTCGGCGAACCGGGGGACCAGGTACACCTCCGGCGAGGTGTCGCGACCACGCAGGACCGCCTCGGGTGGCGCCAGCGCGTCGCCGATCGCGTCGAGGGAACGACGGGCCGGCGCGGTATGGGCGTCGTCGCCGCACAGCACGACCTCCGTGCGCGCGCCGGTTTCCTCGACCGTGACCATCGGGATCATGCAGACGCCCCAGGTCGGCAGCGAGTAGATCGTGCGCGCGGTGCACCCGGCGCCGCCGAAGTCCGCGAGGTCGAGCCGCCCCAGGTGCGACACCTGGAACCCGGCGTACGCCTTGCCCTGGCCGAACCGGGCGTCGATGCCGCGGTACAGAGCCCGGGTCACCGGCGCGGGCAGGCGCCGAGCATCCGGATCACCGGCAGCGGTGGGGTTTCTCGCAGCTCGTCGCGCGCGGCCAGGCTTTCCAGCATCCGCTGTTGCACGTCGCGCCACGTGTCGTCCGCGCGGACCGGCAGGCTCAGCGCGTAGGCCAGGCTCGCCGTGGTCCGGGCCTCCGGCACGTGGCGGCGCAGGTCGACGGTGACCGAGACGTCGAGGTCGCCCCCGGCGCACCGGGCGGCGCGTGCGCGATCTTCGCGGTCACGGCCGACGGGCACCCGTCGACGGTGCGCCGCAGGAACGCGGGACGGCGTTGTTCGGGCGGTCCGGCCGCACGCAACGATGGCTGGGAGTTCTGCGGGATCGTCTTGCGTGGCCCGGTTCCGGCGCGGCGCAGCAGCTCGACGGCGTCCAGGTCGTCCGCGGCCGTCTCCGGGGTTTCGCCGCGCAGGGCCTGGAAGACCGCGCGGGCGAACGTCAGCAGGCCCTGCGCGTCCATGACGGCGTGGTGGGCGCGGAAGACCAGGGCCGGCCGCGTGCCGGTCAGCACCACGACCTCGCAGGTGGGGCCGCCGCGGTCGCCGGCGAGCGGCCGGTACAGCGCGGGCAGCCCGGTCAGCGTCTCCCGGTCGAAGGCGTCCCCGTCGAGTTCGCGGACTTCGGGTGTGCGACCGGTGTCGACCCACCGGTGCGCGCGGCGCGTCAGCCGCGCCCCCGGGCACGCCTCCGCCGCGGCGTCGACCGCCACGGCGAGGGCGGCTGCTGCCGTCGCCTCCGGCGCCTACTCGCCGGACATCCCGGTCAGCAGGGCGGTGAGGATCGCGGTCAGGCGGGGTTCGACATCGACCAGGGCGTGGGTCAGTTCGGGGTGCGTTTCGTACAGGGTGCGCAGCGCGGTGCCGGGCGCGGCCATCTGCCACAGCGCACCCGCCATGGCTGTCGCGGTCGCGACGGCGTCGGCGGCCGCCGGTTCGGGGAGGGCGAGCAGGCGCCGCAGTTCGCCGGCCACCGAGGCCACGTCGCGCAGGACGCTTCTCTTGAACGCGACGACCGTGTCGAGGGAGACGTTGCGTTCCAGGTTCATCGGGGCGTGCGCGAGCAGGTCGCAGAACAGCGGCCGCGCCACGAGCGACCGGGCGAGAGCGGATGCGAGCTCCGCCGGCGTCGCGGATTCGAGCGGCTGCAGCTCCGCGCACACGGCGGCCGTCCACTCCTGCCAGCATTCGGCGGTGAGGGTCAGGAAGATCTGCTCCCGCGTTTCGAAGTAACGCAGCATCGCGGACTTGTGCATGCCCACCTCGGCGGCGATGTCGGTGAGCGTGACCGCGCGGACGGTGCGCTCGCTGCCCAGCGCGCGGGCCGCGTCGAGGATGTCCCGCTCCCGCTGGTGCTTCGCCTCCGCGCTGCGGGCCCGTTGCGGAGTGTGACCCATGACTCGAAACTTTAGCACAACACTGTTGCGCAATTAACGCAACAGGGTTTTACTAGAGTCATGACTCAAACGTGGTTCATCACCGGCTCGTCCCGCGGCTTCGGGCGAGCCCTCACCGAAGCGGCACTGGAGGCCGGCGATCAGGTCGTCGCGACGGCGCGCAAGCCGGAACAGCTCGACGCCCTCGTGCGGAAGTACGGCGACGCGGTGTTGCCGGTCGCCCTCGACGTCACCAACCGCGCGGCCGCGGTCGCCGCTGTGGAGGCCGCGGTCACGCGGTTCGGGCGGCTCGACGTGGTGGTCAACAACGCCGGGTACGCGAACGTCGCGCCCGTGGAGACCGCGGACGAAGAGGACTTCCGTCGGCAGTTCGAGACGAACTTCTGGGGCGTCTACAACGTTTCCACTGCCGCGCTGCCCGTGCTCAAGGCGCAGGGGGCGGGCACGATGGTGCAGTTCTCCTCGATCGGCGGCCGGGTCGGCGGCACGCCGGGCCTGGGTTCCTACCAGGCGGCGAAGTTCGCGGTCGACGGCTTCACCCGGGTGCTGGAGGCCGAGACGGCGCCGCTGGGAATCCGTTACCTGGTGGTCGAACCGGCCGGTTTCGCCACCGACTGGGCGGGTTCGTCGATGGAGATCGCCGACATCCCGGCCGAGTACAGCGCGACGGTCGGCGAACTGGTGCGCAACTTCGAACAAATGGGTTCCGCCGCGGGCGATCCGCAACGCGCCGCGGAAATCCTGGTCCGCGTCGTCAAGCGCGAAAACCTCCCGTCCCACCTGCTCCTCGGCGCGCTCGCGGTCGAGATGGCGCAGAACTACTCGCGCGCCCAGCTGGAGGAGGCCGCGACCTGGCAGGAAGTCAGCGCCTCCGCCGACTTCGGCCGCGCCTACCCGGTGGAGCTGCCGGTCGACTGACGTGCGGGGAGGTCCCGCAGGCGGCGCAGCGGCGCGAGGACCGGGAGGGCGGCGATCAGCAGCCCGGCGGCGGCCCACAGCGCTTCGCGGGCGCCGATCGCCTCGCCCAGCGCTCCGCCGAGGAGGGCGGCGAGCGGGATGGTGCCGTAGTTGACCACCATCGCGCTGGAGGCGACCCGCCCGAGCAGCTCCGGTGGGCAATACGACTGCCGGAACGCCGTGGCCAGCACCTGCGACGCCGCGAGCCCGGCGGCCAGCCCGGACTGCCCGAGCACGAACAGCACCAGCCCCCACCCCGGCAGGCTGAACGTGCCGAGCAGCATCATCGCCGCCGCGAAACCTTGGCAGAGCAGGAAAGTGCGCGCTGTGCCGAAGCGGGCGCTCAGCCGTCCGGCCGCGGCGGCGCCGGCCAGGCCACCCGCCGCCGCGAGCGCGAGGACCAGTCCCACCAGGCCCGGCGTGGTCCCCAGCGTGCGGGAGAGGAACACGATCTCCAACGAGGCGTAGACGGTGAGCGCGACGTTCGAGGCGGCCCCGAAGAGCATCAGGGTCCGCTGTTCGACGCGTTCCGCTTCTTGAGCCTCGTCGCGCCGCGCCCGCTGCTGCTGATCGCCGGCCGCGAGGCGGTGACGTCGTGGATGGCGGTGGAGGTCTTCCAGGAGGCGCGCGGGCCGAAGGAACTGCACTGGATCGAGGGCGCCACGCACGTCGACCTGTACGACCGGGAGCCGCACGTCACCGCGGCGGTCGAGAAGCTGACCGGCTTCTACCGGACGCACCTGGCCTGACCTCGGTAACCGTGTGGGCGTCGCGGACCTTCGTCAGCGCGGCCGCCATGACCCGCTTCTCCTCGGCCGTCAGGTGCCGGGAGAAGTGCTCCTCGATCCCGCGCAGGTACTGCGGCGCGGTGGTGCGGAAGGCGCGTTCGCCGGACCGGGTCATGGCGGCCCACACCACCCGCCGGTCCTCTTCGTCGCGGATCTTCTCGACCAGCCCGGCGCTCACCATCTCGTCCACCAGGCGGCTGACGCGGGTCCGGCTGAGCACGACCCGTTCGGCCAGGTCGTTCATGCGCAGCCGCCGCCCCGGGCCCGCGTTCAGTTCCAGCAGGACGTCGTACCAGGTGAGGGGAATGGTGCCGGACCTGGTCAGGTCGGAGTCGATGGCCCGCAGCGCGGCGTTGTACGCCAGCAGCATCGCTCGCCAGGCCGCCAGGCCCTTGTCGTCGGACTCGGTCATGGGGTAAGGATAGTAAATGTGTGCGTGCGCACGCATCTACTACCAAGGAGGAACTCCCGATGACCGGATCAACGACGCCCACCCGCAGGCTGGGCGAGGTGGAGCTGCCTGCCGCCGGCACGTGGCGGATCGACCCGGGGCACGCCGAGGTCGCCTTCGTCGGACGGCACTTCATGCTGACGAAGGTGCGCGGACGGTTCACCGGCGTGGACGGCGTGGTGGAGATCGCCGAGAACCCCGCGGACAGCAAGGTTTCGGTGACCATCGACATGGCCTCGGTGCACAGCGGGGACCAGGGCCGCGACGACCACCTCAGATCGGCCGACTTCTTCGACGTGGCCGCGCACCCCACGGCCACCTTCACCTCCGCCGAGGTGCGGTGGGCGGGTACCGGTGGCTCGATGACCGGCGAGCTGACGATCAAGGGCGTGACCAGGCCGGTCACCCTGACCGTGGACTACCTCGGCTATGCCCAGGACCCGTGGGACAACCACCGCGCGGTGTTCTCCGCCCGGGGCCGCATCGACCGCGAGGACTGGGGTCTGACCTGGAACATGCCGCTGGCCAAGGGCGGACTGCTGGTGTCCAAGGAGATCGACCTGGAGCTGGAGATCGAACTGATCCACGCCGGCTGACCACGGACCGCCGGGGCGGGCACGGCGCCCCGGCAGCTTCCGGCCACCCGGGCCGGAGGGCGGTCCGGAGTCCTTAGCGTGGACGGCATGGCAGATCTCGGCCCACTCGTGCAGTCCTACCCCAGCGACAACGCCCGCCGGTTGCGGCAGGCGGTGCTGTGCCTGGTCGCGACCGCCGGCCTCATCCCGCTCGGCCTGCTCATGGTGAAGCTCGACGAATACCTCTACGGCAACACGCCCGCCGAGACGTCGATGACGGCGCCGGTCTGGATCGGCAGCGCGTGCTTCGGACTCAGCGTGCTGCTCCTGCCCTACGGGCTGCGACGGCTCGTCCAGGGGCTGCGGCACCGCGGCGAACGGATCAACCTGCACGCAGGCGGTTTCGTCCACCACCGCAACGCCGGGGACCGGACGGAGTTCCCGTGGAGCGGCGTCGCGGTGGTCGACGCGCGGGGGAACTGGCAGCCCGGCAAGCTCGGCCACCGCCTCGGCATCGACTGGCGCTGCGTCGTCAAGCGCGCCGACGGGCGGAAGGTGGTCGTGAACGCCTTCTTCCCGGGCGCGCGGGATCTGGCCGACCGCATCGCCCGCGCCGCCGCGCCCCGTCCGCGCTGAGTGATGCACCGGCGGGACAAGGCGGTGCTCGCGGCCGCGGCGGTCGTGGGGGTGGGCGCCGTCGCCACGGGGGTGGCGATCATCTGGCTGACCCTCGCCGGGGTCGATCTCCTGGCCGCGCTGCACGGCGAAGACGCGCAGCGCGTGCGACGCGGGAACACCGTCGTCGAGTCGGTGTTCCTGATCGCTCTCGGCGCGGGTGCCATCCTGTCGGTCCTGGTGCCCCTGAGGAAGATCGTGACCCGCCGGCGGTCCGGGCCGGACGGCTGACCGCCCGGCCCGGATCCTCAGTACACCTCGGCGAGCAGCTCGCGCACTTCGGTTTCGGACGGGGTGCGCGGGTTGTTCCGGGTGACCGGGTCCGCCACCGCGGCGCGGGCCAGCTCCGGCAGCAGGTTCCGCTCGACGCCGAGCTGCCGCAAGGGCTTCTTCACGTCGAGCGGGCCGGAGAGCTCCCGCACCGCGGCGATGGTCGCGGCCGTCCCGTCGCCCTCGAACGTGCCCAGCGCCCGCGCCGCCTGTTCGTGCGCCGCGGCCGCGGCCGGGGCGTTGAACGCGATCACCTCCTCCAGCACGGCGGCCAGCGCGACCCCGTGCGGGGTGCCGGTGCGGGCGGTGATCGCGTGCCCGATCCCGTGCACCAGGCCCAGCCCGGACAACGTCAGCGCCTGCCCGGCCAGGTGGGCGCCGAACATCAGCTGGGCCCTGGCCTCCAGATCGGAGCCGTCCCGGTGGGCCACCGGCAGCCACTGCCCGATCAACGTCACCGCGTGCTGCGCGAACGCGGCCGACATCGGGTTCGCTCCGCGGGAGGCCAGCGACTCGATCCCGTGGACGAGTGCGTCGACGCCGGTCGCCGCGGTGACCCGGGACGGCAGCCCGAGGGTCAGCTCCGGGTCCAGGACGGCGATCCGCGGCCGCACCGACGGGTGTCCGATGTAGACCTTGCGTTTGGCGCAGGTGTCTTCGATGACGCCGAACCCGTTGGTCTCCGCACCGGTGCCCGAGGTGGTGGGCACCGCGATCACCGGCAGCCCGTCCGCGGCGTCCCACAGCCGGTCGGCGTCGGCCGCGGCGGCGTCCGGGTTGCCGGCCAGCAGCGCGATGCCCTTGGCCGCGTCGAGCGGCGAACCGCCGCCGAGCGCGATCACCACCGCCCGGCCGAACGCCCGGGCACGGGCGGCCCCGCGATCGATCTCCGCCGTCGACGGGTTGGCGCTGATGTCGTCGTGGATCTCGTGCTCGATCCCGGCGGCGTGCAGGATCTTGCCGACCCGCGGCGCGATGCCCGCGGCCTGCAGCCCGCGGTCGGTGACCACCAGGGCGCGCTGGTGCCCCAGCTCGGTCACGAACCGCGGCAGGTCGTCCACGGCGCCGGCGCCGAACTCGACGCGGCAGGTGGGTTCGATCGTCAGGCGCCCCGCGGTCACCGCGCACCCGCCGGAGTCAGGCGGAACGGACGGCCGGCCAGCCCCTCGTACAGCCGCACCGGGCTCATCTCGCCTGCCAGGTCGCCGAACTGCGCCTTGGCCCGCCGGTAGATCTGCTCGACGAGCGCGGACACCTCGGTGGACACGCCCAGCTCGCGGCCGAGGTCGACGGCCAGGCCGAGGTCCTTGCAGGCCAGCGCCATCGCGAACGAGTCGTCGTAGTCGCCGTCGGCCAGCACCGACTCGATGTCGCGTTCGAGGAAGTTCGACGCGGCCGGGCTGGCCAGCAGCGACGCACGCAGCACGCCGAGGTCCACACCGGCCTTCACGCCCATCGCCAGCACCTCCGAGGTGGCCACGACGTGGCAGAACCACAGCAGGTTGATCATGAGCTTGGCGGTGTAGCCGGATCCGGCGGCGCCGATGTGCAGGATCCGGGCGGGGTCGCCCATCGCGGTGAACAGCGGCATGGCGCGCTGGAACTGGGTGGCGTCCCCGCCGGCGAAGATCTGCAGCGTGCCCGCTTCCGCGCCGCGCGCCATCCCGCTGACCGGCGCGTCCAGCCGGTGCACGCCGCGGGAGTCGAGCACCTCCTGGGCGACGCGCTCGGCGGCCGCCGGGGTGGAGGTGGACATGTCGACCCACAGCGCGCCCGGGTCGAGCGCGGCGGCCGCGCCGCCCCGCAACAGGACGTCCTCGACGATGCGCGGGGTGGGCAGCATGGTGATCAGGACCTCGACGCCCGCCGCGCACTCGGCGGGGCTGCCGGCCCAGGTCGCGCCCAGGGCCAGGTGCTCGGCCGCCGCTTCGGGGCGGGCGTCGTGCACGGTGACCTGGTGACCGGCGTTGATCAGGTGGCGGGCCATGTGCCTGCCCATGTTGCCCAGTCCGATGAAACCGACTCGCATGGTTGTTCTCGCAATCCGGAAGCTGTCCGAAGAGCCGACCGTCAGGACAGGTCGACCCAGGTGGTCTTGAGCGCGGTGTAGGCGTCGAGCGCGTGCAGGGACTTGTCCCGGCCCGCCCCGGTCGCCTTGAAACCGCCGAAGGGGGTGATCACGTCGCTGGCGTCGAAGGTGTTGATCCAGACCGTGCCTGCCCGCAGGCGCCGCGCCACGCGGTGCGCGGTGGTCACGTCCCGGGTCCACACCGAGGCGACCAGGCCGAAGTCGGTGTCGTTCGCCAGCCGGGCACCCTCTTCGGCGTCGCCGTCGAAGGTGATCACCGACAGCACCGGGCCGAACACCTCCTCGCGGGCGATGGTCATGTCGTTCGACACACCGTCCACAATGGTCGGTTCGAGGAAGGTGCCGCCGGTCCCGTCGAGGATCCGCTGCCCGCCGAGGACCGTCGCGGCACCTTCGGCCCTGGCGGTGTCCAGGTGGCCGAGGACGCGCCGCAGCTGCGTCTCGTCCACGATCGGGCCCATCACGGTGGCCGGGTCCAGCGGGTCGCCCACCCGGAAGGTCTCCCGCGTGATCTTGACGATCTCCTCCAGGAGCCGGTCCTTCACCGCGCTGTGCACGATGAGGCGGGACCCGGCGTTGCAGGTCTGGCCCGCGTTGTAGAAGATGCCCCACGCCACGGCGGACGCGGCGGCCGGGATGTCGGCGTCCGGCAGCACCAGCTGCGGTGACTTGCCGCCAGCTTCGACGGCGACCTGCTTGCCGTTGGACTCCCCGGCGTACACCTGGAAGCGCCGCGCGACCTCGGCCGAACCGGTGAAGGCGATCTTGTCCACGTCCGGGTGCCTGCCGAGCGCCTGTCCGGCGACCTCACCCCGTCCCGGCACGACGCTGAGCACCCCGGCGGGCAGGCCGGCCTCGTGCCCGAGCCGCGCCAGCAGCAGGGCGGCCAGCGACGTCTGCTCGGCCGGTTTGAGCACCACCGAGTTCCCGGTCGCCAGCGCCGGCCCGAGCTTCCAGGAGGCGATCAGCAGGGCGTAGTTCCACGGCACGACCGCGCCGATCACGCCCAGCGGCTCGCGGGTGATGAACGCCAGCGCGTCGCGGGGCGCGGGCGCGACCTCGCCGTAGGTCTTGTCGATCGTCTCGGCGTACCAGGCGATGGTCTCCGCGGTCTTGGCCACGTCGACCCGCAGGGCCTCGGTCACCGGTTTGCCCATTTCGAGCGTGTCGAGCAGGGCGAGCTCCTCGGCGTGCGCGGTGATGGACTCCGCCCACCGCAGCATGATCCGCTTGCGGTCCTTGGGCGGCAGGTCGCGCCATCGGCCGTCGTCGAAGGCGGCCCGCGCCGCGCGCACCGCACGGTCGACGTCCTCCGCGCCGCCGGCCTGGACCTCGGTGAGGACCCTGCCGTCGCGCGGCGAGGTCGAGGTGAACACCTCGCCGGACAGGGCGTCGGTGAAGGCGCCGTCGATGAACGGCCGGGTCTCGAAGGTGATCCGCTCGGCGGCGGCCAGCCACGCCGCGTGGTCCCGCTGCACGGTCATCGGATCCTCCACCGCCGCACGGCGTCCTCGTCGAGGTCGGCGCCGAGGCCCGGCGCCTGCGGGACTTCCAGCTCACCCGCCGTGTTGATCATCACCGGTTCGGCGAGCATGAAGTCGCGCCGCTCCGGCGTCCAGCCCGGCGGGTCGAACGGGAACTCGAAGTACGGGCCGCCCCCGACCCCGGCGGCGACGTGCAGGTTCGCCAGCACGCCGATGCCGTTGGTCCAGCTGTGCGGCGTGAACTGCCGGTGCTTGAGCCGCGCCAGCTCGGCGAGGGTGCGGGCGCGGTGCATGCCCACCGCCAGCACGACGTCCATTTGGTAGACGTCCAGCACGTCGTGTTCCAGGTACCGCAACAACTCCGGCACCGAATGGTGCATCTCACCCGCGGCGATCCGCACCCCCGGGTTGTCCGCCCGCAGCACCCGGAAGCCCTCCAGATCGGCGTAGGGCAGCGGTTCCTCCACCCAGAACACGTCCAGCTCGGCCAGCCTGCGCACGATCCGCCGGGTCTTGACCAGGTCCGAGGCGTCCGCGGTGTCCCCGGCCATGCGCCAGGACTGGTTGAGGTCGACCATGATCTCGAAGTCCGGGCCGAGCTCGGTGCGCACCGCCTCCACCGCGGCGATGCCCTCGGCCACCCGGTCGCGGTCGATGCGGATCTTGAGTGCCCGGAACCCGGCCGCGCGAGCCCGCAGCGCGGTCTCCACCCGCTCCTCCGGCGATTTGAGTTCGGCACTGGAGGCGTAGGCGGGCAGGGACCGGGCCGCGTTGCCGAACAGCGCGGCCACCGGCAGGCCCGCGGTCTTGCCGATGATGTCCCAGAGCGCGACCTCCAGCGGCCAGTAGTGGCCGCCGTGGAAGTTGGCGGTCTCGATGGCCTTCACGTGCCGCACGATGTCGAGCGGGTCGGCGCCCAGGAACAGGTCCTGGAACGCCTCGAACCCGTCCATGGTGTCGCCCGAGCCGACGCCGGTGATCCCCTCGTCGGTGTGGACGCGGACGATCGTGGCGTCGAAGTGCCGCCGCGGCTCGGGATCCCACGCGGCGCGCAGCGGCGGGTCGAGCTCGAGCCGCAGCCGGTCGAGCGTGATGTCGGTGATCTTCATCGGGCGGCCTCCGGGGCGGGCGCGGACTCGGCGAGCAGGGCGGCACCCGGCTCGTAGAACGGGTTGGCCGCGCCGGCCCGCGCCGCCGCCCGGACCTCGTCGGCGGTCGGCGTGCCTGCCACCGCGGCGCGGATCGCGCCGAACGCGGCCGCCCGCTGGTTGCGGAAGGACTCGTCGAGGTCGGCCACGCCGGGGTTGACCCAGATCGCGGCGATGATCAGCAGGTCGTCCGCCTCGGCGGCGGGGATCAGCCCGTGCTCGACCGCGTCCGCGACGCCCTGCGCCAGCCCGGCCTGGGCCGAGCCCCAGGTGGCCCGTTCGTGCAGGTCGCCGGACGCGGCCGCCTTGGTGACGAACAACGTCAGCGGCTTGACCGGCACACCGGGCCGCACGACGGTCACGAACGGCACGTGCCCGGCGCTCGGGGTGGCCAGCGCGGTCGCCCAGGCGGTCTCCACGGGGCCGCCCTTGCGCCCCACCACGATGTTGGTGTGCGCGGCGTTGACCCCCGTGCCGACGAACGACTCGCCGACCAGCGCTGCAGGCGCGAAAGTCATGGAATCTCCAGAAGTGGCGGATGGTGTTGACGCAGCCGAACGGTAAGGAGCCGGGGGAGGGCGCGGCAAGGAGTTCCGGCCGATCGCAACGTCGGTTGCGATGGCGGCAACCGCGGTCCTGACCAGCGCCGTTACCCCTGGTTTACGCTACGGCCGTGAGTTCGGACGGTCGGCGCGCCACCGCGGGTGCGCGCAACCAGGGCCACGGCCTGCGCCGGGACATCGATCTGCTGGAGGCGCTGGCGTCGGAGGAGGCCCAGCACGCCGGCGGTCTGGGCGTGGTCCGCCTGGCGCACCTGGTCGGCCGCGAGAAGAGCCAGGTGTCCCGTGCGCTGAAGGCGCTCGCCGAGGAGGGCATCGTCGAGCGCGACCCGGACACCCTGGAGTACCGGCTGGGCTGGCGGCTGTTCTCCCTGGTCGCACGCACGGTCGAAGACCGGCTGCTGCGTGCCGCGGAACCGGCCATGCGCTCGCTGTCCGGCGAGCTGGAGGAGACCGTCCACCTGTGCGTGCTCCGCGACAACCAGGTGCTCACCCTGCTGTCGGTGTCCGGGCACTCCTTCCGCGTGCAGGGCTGGGAAGGCCGGGGCGTGCCCGCGCCGTGCACGTCCGCGGGCCGGGTCCTGTTGCAGGACGCCACACCGGACGATCTGTATGTCCGGTTCGGACTGCGGGCCGACCTCGGCGACGGGTGCCCGCGGTCCGAGGTGCGCACGCTGCCCGACCTGTGGTCGCGAATCCAGCGGGGCAAGCGCGACGGCTACGCCGCCGTCCGCGAGGAGTTCGAAGAGGACCTCGTCGGGGTTTCCGCGCCGGTGCGGGACTTCCGCGGCCGTGTGGTCGCGGCGTTGAACGTTTCCGCGCCCAAGGACCGGTTCGGCGCGCGGCTGGACGAGGCCGGCCGGATCACGGCACGGGCGGCCGGGGCGGTCTCGGAGCAACTGGGCTGGCGGACGCGCCCCGTCCCGCCCGCGTCCCGGCGCTTCACCTGAGGCGGTTGTCCTCACCGCAACTCAGGTTGCGAAACACCGGGATCTCTTGCCCCGCAACACGTCCGGCTCATACGTTGCCTCGCGCCAGGTCAGGGTGTGAGGAGAACAGAATGGACATCGACGCGATCGCCAAGACCGCGGCGGGGGAGGGCGACCTGTTCGTCGGCGGGCACTGGCGGTCCGCGGCCGGCGGCCGCACCTTCCCGGTCTTCGACCCGGCCACCACCGAGCCGGTCCGCGAGGTGTCGGCGGCCTCCGCCGAGGACGCCCGGGCCGCGCTGGGCGTGGCGCAGGACGGGTTCGAGCGGTGGCGGGAGGTGGCGCCGCGGCGGCGGTCCGAGGTGCTGCACGCCGCCTTCGCCGCGATGCACGAGCACGCCCCGGCGCTCGCCCGGTTGATCACCCTGGAGAACGGCAAGGCCTACCGGGACGCGCTCGCCGAGGTCTCCTACGCCGCGGAGTTCTTCCGCTGGTTCGCCGAGGAGGCGGTCCGGATCGGGTCCGGGTTCGCCGACGCGCCCGGCGGCGGATTCCGGCACGTGGTGCGCAAGCAGGCGGCCGGGGTCGCGGCGTTCGTGACGCCGTGGAACTTCCCGGCCGCGATGGCCACGCGCAAGATCGCGCCCGCGCTGGCCGCGGGCTGCTCGGTCGTGCTCAAACCCGCGCCGGAAACCCCGCTCACCGCGCTGGCGATCGCCGGGTTGCTCGCCGAAGCCGGACTGCCGGCCGGGGTGTGCAACGTGCTGCCCACCGACCGGGCCGCCGACGTCGCCGGCGTGTGGCTGCGCGACGAGCGGGTGCGGAAGTTCTCGTTCACCGGATCCACCGCCACCGGCCGGGTCCTGCTGCGGCAGGCCGCCGACAACATCGTCAACGTCACGATGGAGCTCGGCGGGAACGCCCCGTTCATCGTGTGCGCCGACGCCGACGTGGACGCCGCCGTGCGCGGCGCGATGGACGCCAAGATGCGCGGCGGTGGCGAGGTGTGCATCGCCGCCAACCGGTTCTACGTGCACGCCGATGTCGCCGGGGAGTTCACCGCCAAGCTCGGCGAGGCGATGGCCGCGGTCCCGATCGGACCCGGGCTCGCCGACGGGGTCGGCCTCGGGCCGATGATCAACCAGGCCGCGGTGGACAAGATCGCCGGTCTGGTCGCCGACGCCGTCGCCCGTGGCGCCACGATCGCGGCGCAGGGCCCGCGGCCGGACGGACCAGGGTGGTACCACCCCGCGACCGTGCTGGCCGGCGTGCCGGACGACGCGGAGATCATGCGCACCGAGGTGTTCGGCCCGGTCGCCCCGATCACCACCTTCACCGGCGAGGCCGGCCTGCTCGCCCGCGCCAACGACACCGTGCACGGTCTCGCCGCCTACGTCTACTCGGCCGACCTGGGCCGTGCCCTGCGGATCGCCGACCGCCTGGAGACCGGGATGGTCGGCGTCAACCGGGGCCTGATCTCCGACCCGGCCGCGCCGTTCGGTGGCGTGAAGCAGTCCGGACTCGGCCGCGAGGGCGGCCGCGAGGGGATCGACGCCTTCCTGGAGACCAGGTACCTGGCCGTGGACTGGCCGGCCTAGCCCCGCATTTCCCCCATCCCCCACGAGAACAGGACGGATCATGGCAGCGTTGCCCGATACCGACACCGGCGGCTCCGTCACCGACGAGCGCGGCCGGCGGCGACTGCGCACCAAACTGATGCTCGCCACGCAGGTGGGCCAGGGCATCGACGGCTACATCCTCGGCGGGATCGGGGCCGCGATGCCCGCGATCGTCGCCGACATGCACATGTCGGAGTGGACCGCCGGCCTGATCGGCGCGTCCGCGCTGGTCGGCATCTTCGTCGGCGGGCCGCTGTTCGGCTGGTTCGCCGACCGCTTCGGCAGGCGGATCGTGTTCCTCACCGACATGATGATCTTCCTGATCGGCTCGATCGCGCAGTTCTTCGTGGACAACGCGTGGCAGCTGTTCGTCATCCGGCTGGTGATGGGCATCGCGATCGGCGGCGAGTACGCGATCGGCGCGCCCCTGCTGTCGGAGTACGCGCCACGGCACAACCGCGGGCGGCTGCTGGCCAGTCTCGAGGTCAGCTGGTACGTCGGGTTCATGCTGGCCTTCGCGGTCGGCTACGCCCTGTCCGATGTGGACGACGGCTGGCGCTGGACGCTGGGCAGCAGCACGCTGATCGCGCTGGTGTGCGTGGCGCTGCGCGGCGGCATCCCGGAATCCGCGCGGTGGCTGCTGAGCAAGGGCAGGCGCGCCGAGGCCGAGGAGCTGATCCGCCGTTACGGCATGGACGTCGACGTGGACACCGAACTGGCCGACGGCGAGCGGCGCAACAGCCTGCGCCTGCTGTTCACCCGGCGGCACCTCCGCAGCACCGTGTTCGCGAGCACGTTCTGGGCGGCGCTGGTGCTGCCGTACTTCGCCATCGGCACGTTCTCCCCGCAGGTGCTGGAGGCACTCGGCCTCGGCGACGCGCTCGCCGGTTCGCTGGCCAGCAACGCGCTCGCGGTCCTGGGTGTGACCGCGGGGTGCCTGCTGGTCGAGCGCATCGGCCGCCGCAAGCTGCTGATCCCGCCGTTCTGGATCACGGCGGCGGCGCTGGCGCTGATCGGGTTCTGGCCCACCGCGCCGATCGCCGTGGTCGTCGTGTGCTTCCTCGTGTTCGCGTTCCTGAACGCGGCGTCCAGCGCGCTGACGGCGGTGTACCCGCTGGAGGTGTTCCCGACCGCGATCCGCACGACCGGGGTCGGGTTCGCGACCGCGATGAGCCGGGTCGGAGCCGCGATCGGCACCTTCCTGCTCCCGGTGACGCTCACCCACCTCGGCGTGGGCCCCACGATGCTGATCGGCGCGGGAGTGCTCGCCGCGGGCGGCCTGCTGTCGCACTTCCTCGCCCCGGAGACCGCCGGGCTCGAACTGAGCCACGCCGCACGCGCGGCGACCGAGGCGAGCAACCGGTAAGCGCGCTCACGCCTCTCGGGTTGCAGTGCCCGGCGCGGGGCGCCGCCGATCACCTCGGCGGCGCCCCTGCCGCGCGAGAACATGCCGCCCGCCAGGGGCGGTCTGCGGCTGACCACGGCGCAGGGGCGGCGCCGGCGCGGTCAGAGTCGCAGCGCCATCCCGACCGATGCCGGCGCCGTCTCCTCGAAGCCGTACTTGGCGTAGAGGTGCCGAGCGTCGCCGTCGGCGATGAGCGAGACGTAGGCCGAGCGCGGCGCCCGCTCGCGCAGGTGGTCCACCAGCGCCGCCATGATCTTCTTGCCGACGCCCCGCCCCTGATGCTCGGGCAGTACGCACATGTCGACGATCTGGAATGCGGTGCCACCGTCGCCGATGACGCGGCCCATCCCGATCGGACGGTCACCGTGGTAGGCGACGACCGCGAACCACGATCCGGCCAGGCCCGCCGTCGCCGCCACCGTCGACTTCGGACTCAGCCCGGCGCCGACGCGCAGGCGCTGGTACAGCTCGACCGCGGGCGTCTCGGCCCGCACCGCGTAGTCCATCAGGACCCCGCCTCGTCGGTGCGGGCCCCGGCGAGGACGGCGTCCAGCAGGCCCGGGTAGCGCGCGTCCAGGTCGTCGCGGCGCAGGGTCAGCAGGTTCTCCCGCCCGGACGGCTCCTGGATGATCACGCCGCTGTCCCGCAGCACCCGCCAGTGGTGGGTCATCGTCGACTTGGCCGGGACGCCGATTTCGGTCAGGACGCTGGTGCAGTTGTGCTCGCCGCCGCCGGCCAGCACGCGCACGGCGGCCAGCCGCACCGGGTGGCCCAGCGCGGACAGCACCTCGTCGACGCGGATCTGGTCGCGCTCCGGATGACGGTACTTCACCGTACTACCGTACCGCAAAAGTCGAACAATCCTCTTGCTCGCCGGCCCGACTGTACGTAATTATGCGTACGATCGTACTTTCGAACCTGGAAGGTGTGCTTCCGCATGTCCGCTCTTCCGAGACCGGCCGCCGGGCCGCGGCTGGGCTGGGTGCTGGCCCTGCTCGCGCTCGCGCAGCTGATCTACTCGCTGGACCTCAACATCGTGTTCGTGGCCCTGCCCGAAATCGGCTCCGACCTGGGCTTTCCCGGTCAGACCCAGCAGCTGGTGGTGAGCGCCTACGTCGTGTTCGCCGGCGGGTTCCTGCTGTTCGGCGGCCGGGCCGCCGACCTGCTCGGGCGCCGCCGCGTCTTCGTGCTGGCACTGGCCCTCTACGCGGTCTCGTCGCTGGCCGGCGGGCTGGCGCCGACCCCAGCCACGATCATCGTCGCCCGTGCGGTGCAGGGGATCGGCGGCGCGCTGCTGCTGCCGTCCACCCTGTCGCTGATCAACACGTTGTTCCCCGAGGGGCCGCAACGCAACCGCGCACTGGCCGTGTGGGGTGGCGCGGGTGCCAGCGGGCTGACCATCGGCGCGCTGCTCGGCGGCGTGCTGACCGAGAACTTCGGCTGGCCCGCCGTCTTCTACGTCAATGTGCCGCTGGCCGGTCTCGTGGCGCTGGCCGCGCTCGCGGTGATCCCGCGCGACCCGGCCGGCGGGCCGCGCCGGCGCTTCGACCTGCCCGGTTCGCTGACCGTCACCGGGGGCGCGACGCTGCTCGTGTTCGCGCTGGTGCAGGGCCCCGAGCAGGGCTGGGGCAGCGGGCTGGTGCTCGGCGCGTTCGCGCTGTCCGCGGTGCTGCTGGTGGCGTTCGCGGTGATCGAACGGCGCAGCGCGGACCCGCTCATGCCGTTCCGGTTGTTCGGCAACCGCAGCCTGACCATCGGCATGAGCGTCACGTTCATCTACATGGCCACGTTCGGGGTGCTGCCGTACTTCCTGACCGTCCTGATGCAGAGCGTGCACGGCTACAGCGCGCTGCAGACCGGGCTCGCGTTCCTGGTCCCGTCGCTGGCGATCGCGACCGGCACCCAGCTCGGCGAGCGGCTGACCACGCGGATCGGCCTGCGCGCCACGCTCGTCGGCGGCTTCGCGGTCGGCGTGGTGGGCACGGCGGTGATGGCGATCGGGTTCGACGCCGGCGCCGGGTACGGGCTGCTGGTGCCCGGGCTGGTGGTGTCCGGCGTCGGCCAGGGCGTGGTGTGGACGGCGATGTGGATCGCCGCCGCCACCGGCACCGCGGCGGGCGAACAGGGCGTCGCGAACGGCATCGCGTCCACGGCGCTGAACATCGGCAACGCGATCGGCCTCGCCGTGTTCACCGCGCTCGCGGACATCGGCACCGAAGACAAGACCGGCGAGGCGCTGCGCGCGGCCACCGCGGACGGCGAGTTCCTGGTCGTGCTGCTGACCGCCGCCGGAATGGTGCTCGGGCTGCTGGTCAGCCTCGCGCTGGCGCGCAAACCCGCCGCGCCCCTGGCCGAACCGGTCGCCGCGCCGTGAGCGACCCGGGCAGGGCGGGGCCGCCGCCCTGCCCGGATTCCCGGCGAGTCAGGCGGTCGTGCGGGCGTAGTGCTCGGCGATCTCGTCGCTGGTGGTGAGCCAGACGTCGTCGTGGCTCGCGATGTAGGCCAGCGCCTCGTCGAGGTAGCGGGCGCGGAACGGCTGGCCGATGACGAACGGGTGCAGCGGGAGCGCCATGACGCGGCCGCCGCTCGCGGAGTCGGCGTAGAGCTGGTCGAACTGGTCCTTGACGATCTGCAGCACCTCGGGGCCGGTGAACCCCCGGGTGATGAACATGAGCAGGTCGTTGACCTCGACCGTGTAGGGCACGCTCAGCATGCCGGGCACGTTCAGCCGGTACGGCTGGTCGTCGTTGGTCCAGTCGAGCACGTAGCTCAGGCCGAGTTCGGCGAGCAGCCGTGGCGTGTCGAAGGTTTCGGTGAGGCCGGGGCCCATCCAGCCCTTCGGCCGCCGGCCGGTCGCCTTCTCGATGGTGGTGACCGCGTCGGTGAGGATCTCGCGTTCCTCGTCGGCGCCGAGGTTCGCGTGCAGCCGCGAGTTGGTCTGGCCGTGCACGAGCCAGGCCCAGTCGCGGGCCCGGCCTGCCTCGATCACCTGGGGGTAGTGCTGCGCGACCTCGGAGTTGAGCAGCGCCGACGCGCGGATCCCGTGCCGGTCCAGGATGTCGATGACCCGCCAGATGCCGACGCGCAGGCCGTAGTCGCGCCACCCGTGGTTGAGCGCGTCGGGCACCAGCGTGTTCGTGGACGCCCAGATGCTGGTGGACGGCTTGTCGACGTGGAAGTGCTCGATGTTGAGACCGACGTAGAACGCGAGGCGGGCCCCGTTCGGCCAGGCGATCGGCTCCCGCTCGGTGATCGGCTGGTAGTCGAAGAGTTCCAGGCTCATGCGGCCAGGGTGCAACGTTGCCACTAGTGGAAGGGTCAAGCCGCGGGTTGTGATCGTGCTCGCTTCCGGCCGGTGTCTCGATCAATGAGCCAGGGCCGTTGAGCCGTGCGGCGGGGACGCTCATGATGACCGCTGCGCGCGCTCAACCACTCCTGCGGCATGTATCGAGGTGGATACTGTGCTCGGACACAACCGGACCGGCAACGTGGCCCCCGGATCGTCACCGGTGTCCCCGGTGGACGGCGACGCCGTGCTGCGCAAGGTCACGCGGCACTTCCTCCCGCTGATCGGTCTGTGCTACATCGTGCTGTACCTGGACCGGCTCAACATCGGCGTCGCGGCGCTGACGATGAACAGCGACCTCGGCATTTCCGCGACCGCGTACGGGTTCGCGGCCGGTGTCTACTTCTGGAGCTACACGCTCCTGGAACCGCCCAGCAACTGGGTGCTGTCCAAGGTGGGCGCTCGCAAGTGGATCTCCCGCATCATGGTCACCTGGGGACTGGTCACCATCGGCACGGGGTTCGTGCAGGGCGAGACCAGCCTGACGATCATGCGGGTGCTGCTCGGCGTCGCCGAGGCGGGCTTCTCCCCGGGCATGCTGTACTTCGTCTCCCGCTGGTACCCCAACGCCCGCCGCGGCGCGGCGATGTCGTGGATCGTCACGTTCATCTGCGTCTCCGGCCTGGGCACCCCGCTGATGACCCACCTGCTGGGCCTGCACGGCTTCCTCGGCCTGTCCGGCTGGCGGTGGATCTTCATCCTGACCGGGATCCCCGCGGTGGTTCTGGCGTTCGTGTGCCTCAGGCGGCTGCGGGACACTCCCGCCGAGGCCGGGTTCCTGTCCGCCCCGGAGCGGGACTGGCTGACGAATGTGCTCGCGGACGAGGCGAAGGGCGCGGTCGGGCACGGCCCGGGCGCGTTCCGCCGCGGCCTCGCCGAGCCGCGTGTGCTGTTGCTGGTGGTGGTGTTCGTCTGCGTGACGTTCAGCCTCAACGGCTACCAGCTGTGGATCGCGCAGATGCTCAAGAGCTTCGGCCTCGGCACGCACGCCGTGGGCTGGGTCGCCGCGCTGCCGCCGCTGCTGGCGATCGGCCCGATGCTGTGGTGGATGCGGCACTCCGACCGGACGCGGGAGCGCGGCCTGCACTTCTGCGTCGCCGCGCTCGTGGCCGCCGCCGGGTTCGCCATCGCCGCGCTGTCGCTCGCCACCCCCGCCGTCGCGATCGCCGGGTTCTGCGTCGCGGGCATCGGCCTCTACACCGCGATGGGCGTCTTCATCACCATCCCGGCGAGCTTCCTCACCGGCGCCGCGCTCGCGGCCGGCTTCGGCGTGATCAACGGACTCGGCAACCTCGGCGGCTACTTCGGACCGCAGGTCGCCGGGCTGCTCAAGGACGCCACCGGCGGCTACGGTCTCGCGATCGGCTCGTTCGGCGCCGCGATGGCGGTGGCCGCGCTGGTGATCCTCGGCCTCAAGCGGCTGAACAACCGGGCGGTGACCCGATGAGCGGCGCGTTCGGCCCGATCCGCCAGAACGGTTACGTCGTGCCGGACCTGCGGCGGGCGGTGCGGCACTGGACCGAGGTGATCGGCGTCGGCCCGTTCTTCGTCATCGACGACCAGCCGCTCAACGGCTTCCGCTTCCGCGGCGAGCCCAGCGCAGCCCGGATCAGCGTCGCACTAGCCCAGAGCGGCGGCATCCAGATCGAGCTGATCCAGCCGCTGGACGACGCGCCGTCCGCCTTCGGCGAGTTCCTGCGCTCGGGGCGGGAAGGCTTGCAGCACATCGCGTTCTGGACCGACGAGTTCGACGCGGCGATGCGCGAGGCGGCCTGTCGTGGCCTCACCGTCCTGCAGGAGGGGTGTTCCGGCAGCGGGGCGCCGGACGAGCGCTTCGTGTACTTCGCCGCCGAGCACCACCCGGGCACGATGATCGAGCTGTCCGAGACCCGCGGCGCCAAGGGCCGGTTGTTCCGCGCGATCGCGGCCGCGGCCGAGGGCTGGGACGGCGCCGAGCCGGTGCGGGACATGCGCTCGCTGCTGGGCGGGGCGTCGTGAGGTCCGCCGTGGTCACCGGGGGAGCCTCGGGGATCGGTCTGGCGACCGTTCACCGCCTGCACCGCGACGGCTGGCACGTCGTGGCTGCCGACCGCGACGCCGCGGCGCTCGCCCAACTGCCCGCGGACGACCGCATCGTGCCGGTGACCGCGGACGTCACCGACGAGGACCAGGCCGGCCGGATCGCCGCCGTCGCCGACGAGCTCGGCGACGGTCTCGGCGCCGTCGTCACCTGCGCCGGGGTCGTCCGCAACGCCGCGGCGGCCGAGACGTCCGCGGCCGACTTCCGGCACTCGCTGGAGGTCAACCTGACCGGCACGTTCCTCGTCTGCCGCGCCGCGGCCCGGCGGATGCTGCGCCGCGGCAACGGCGGTTCGCTGGTCACCATCTCCTCGGTGTCGGGCCTGCGCGGTGGCGAGCAGCGGGCGGCTTACGCCGCGTCGAAGGGCGGGGTGATCGCACTGACCCAGGTGCTGGCCGCCGAACTCGGTCCAGCCGGCATCCGCGCGAACTGCGTCGCGCCGGGCGCCACCGACACGCCGCTGGTGAAGGTGGCGCAACCCCCGGCCGTCCGCGACGCGGTGCTGGCCGCGATCCCGCTCGGCCGCTACGCGCGGGCCGAGGAGGTCGCGGCGGTGATCGCGTTCCTCGCCGGGGGCGAATCGGCGTTCGTCACCGGCCAGACCTGGTGCGTGGACGGCGGGCAGACGGCCGGACCCGGCTGGCGAACGAGAGAGGATGCATGACACCGCTGGTGATCGGGGTCAACCCGAACGAGAACATGATGCGGCAGGACAACCCGCACGTCCCGTGGACCCCCGAGGAGATCGCCCGTGACGTCGCGGCCTGCGCCTCGGCCGGGGCGACGGCCGTGCACTACCACGCGCGGACCGGCGACGGGGCGCCCGACCACAGCGCCGGGCGCTACGCCGAGACGAACCGGCTGATCCGGCAACGCTGCGACGTCCTGCTCGCCCCGTCGCTGGCCAACGGCCCGGGTTTCCCGCTGGAGCGCAGGCTCGCGCCGGTCACCGAGACGGCCGGGGACCCGTCGGCGCGACCGGACTTCCTGACCATGGACATGGGCTGCGCGATCATGGACCTGTGGGACCCGGCGCACGCCCGGTTCCGCAGCGAGGACAAGGTGTTCGTCAACGACACCGCGACCCACCGCGCGATGTTCGCCTGCGCCCGGCGGCACGGCCTGACGCCGTGGCTGGCGTCGTTCACCGTCGGCTGGACCAGGACGATCGCCGCGCACCTGGCCGCGGGTGAAGTGCCGGGACCTGCGGTGCTGCAGTTCGTGCTCGGCGGGCCGGAGTTCCTCCCCGCCCACCCCGCGACGGTGGCCGGCCTGCGCGCGCACCTGGAGTTCCTGCCGCGGCACGACGGCCTGGCCTGGATCGTGTCCGCGCACCGCGCCGACGTCCTCGAACTGGCCGAGGAGATCGTGCGGGTCGGCGGGCACATCGCCGTCGGCCTCGGGGACCACCCGCACACCGCACGCGGCTGTCCCACCAACGCCGAACTCGTCGAACACGTCGCCGCTGTCGCCCGCAAGGCCGGGCGCGCGATCGCGACCCCCGGCGACGCCCGGCGGATCCTCGGCGTCGCAACCCCGGAAAGGAGCTGATTCCATGCGCGTGGTCGATGACCACAGTGGACCTGTCAGCACGGTCTTGCGGCACGGCGGGCTGTCGGTGGCGGTGATGGACTCCATTGCCTTCGCCACCAGCGAGCACGCCGGGCAGGCCATCGTGACCGGATCCCACGGCGGCGCCAGCGCGGGCGAGTACGCGCGCCGGTGCGGGGTGGCCGCGGTGGCCTGCAACGACGCCGGGATCGGCAAGGACGAGGCCGGGGTGGCAGGGCTGGCGGCGCTGGACGGCGTCGTCGGTGTCGCCGTCGGCCACGACACCGCCCGGATCGGGGACGGGCACGACACCTGGGCCAACGGGATCATCAGCTACGTCAACCGGTCGGCGCGCGAGGCGGGCATCCGGGTCGGGGAACCGCTGTCCGCGGCGTTCACCAGGCTGGCGACGGGCGGTGCGCCGTGCTGAGGACGACGGTGGCCGAGCGGGGGGACCGCCGCGTGGTCCTGCTGGACAGCATGTCCCAGGCCGAGCACGCCGACCGCGGCCAGATCATCGTGGCCGCGTCCAACGGCGGGGTCGAGTCGGGGCGGATCGCGGTGCTGAGCGGGTGCGCGTGCGCGGTGTTCAACGACGCCGGGCGCGGCAAGGACGACGCCGGCATCGCGGGACTCGCGGTCATGGACGAGGCGGGCGTGCCGGGCGCGGCGGTCGGCCACCTGACCGCGCGCATCAGCGACGGCCGCGACATGTGGGACAACGGGGTGCTGACGCACGTCAACGAAGCCGGGCGCCGGGCGGGGCTCCGCGTCGGAGAGCCGGTGCGGACCGCGATCACCCGCCTGCTCGAGGAGGTGGCGGCGTGCCCGGACGTCCGGTGATCGTCACTGTCGCCCCGACCGGCGGGATGCTGACCCCCGCGCAGCACCCGCACGTGCCGACCCAGCCCGGGCAGATCGCCGAGGACGTGGCGCGCTGCGCCGCGGCGGGTGCGAGCGTGGCGGCGCTGCACGCGCGCCGCCCGGACCACGCGGCCACCTGCGATCCGGCCGTGTACCGGGAGATCAACGAGCTGGTGCGGCGGCGTTGCGACGTCGTCGTCAACAACTCGACCGGGGGCGGGCTCAACGGCGACATGGTGCGCGACACCGCCTACGGCGCCGTTGTCGACCACGGGCAGCGGCTGGCCGGGGCCGGCGCCGGGGCCGACACGTGCACGCTGGACACCATCACCGCGTACGTGCGCGGCCCGGACGGCGAGACCCTGATGAGCACGCCGCGCTGGTTCGCCCGTCAGCTGGCGGCGGCGTTCCGGGCGGCCGGGGCCAAACCCGAGTGGGAGGTGTTCAACCCCGCGCACCTGCTGGTGGACATGCCCGAGCTGATCGAGTTCGACCGGCCACCGCACGTGGTGAACTTCGTGCTCAACCAGCATGAGGCGTTCCAGAACGCGCTGCCGTACACGCCCGGGGTGCTGCGTGGCCTGGTCGACCTGCTGCCGGCGGGGGCGGTGTTCACCGCGACCGTGTGCGGGCCGGACCCGCTGCCCGGGCTGGTGCAGGCGCTCGAACTCGGCGGGCACGTCCGCGTCGGCATCGAGGACAGCCCGTTCGACGCCGACGGCAGGCCGATGACCAACCTGGAGCAGGTCGAGCGCGTGGTCGAGGTCATCCGGGACCACGGGTGCGAGCCCGCGACACCGGCGCAGGCCCGCGCGCTCCTCGGCCTGGGGGAGGCGGCATGAGTGCGCCGGTCGCCGTGGTCACGGGGGCGGGCAGCGGCCTGGGGCGGGTGATCGCCAGGGCGCTGATCGCCGACGGCTACCGGGTCGCGCTGGCCGGACGGCGGGCTCGCGCGTTGGCGGAAACGGCCCCGGAGGGTCTCGCCGTGCCCACCGACGTGTCCGACCCGGACTCCGTCGGCGAATTGTTCGACCGGGTCACGGCCGCGTGGGGGCGGGTCGACCTGCTGGTCAACAACGCGGGCGTGTTCGGCCCGGCGGGTGCGCCCGACGAGATCCCCGTCGGCGAGTGGCGCTCGTGTGTGGAGACCAACCTGACCGGCGCGTTCCTGTGCGCGCGGGCGGCGTTCGCCGTCATGCGCCGCCAGGACCCGGGTGGTGGCCGGATCATCAACAACGGTTCGGTGTCCGCGCACAGCCCCCGTCCGGGCAGCATCGCCTACACGGCGACGAAGCACGCCATGACGGGGCTGACGAAGTCGCTGTCGCTGGACGGCAGGCCGTACCGAATCGCGTGTGGACAGATCGACATCGGCAACGCGGCGACCGAGATGACCACGGGCATCGCGGCAGGCACGCGCCAGGCGGACGGAACACTGCGCCCGGAACCGACGTTCGACGCCGCGCACGTCGCCGACGCCGTCCGCTACATGGCCGGGCTCCCGCTGGAGGCGAACGTCCAGTTCCTCACCCTGACGGCGACCACGATGCCGTTCCTGGGCCGCGGTTAGCCGTTGAGATTGTTGCCCGTGCGGCCGCGCGTTGGGTTGATCCAGCCGAGGCCGCCGGCACCTCGCGGGCCGTGGTCAGTGGCGCGGGGCCAGCACGGGGCGCACCACCGACTCGGCCATCGCGAGTTCTCGTGTGATGGCCAGTGCGGTGGTGCGCAATGCGGCGACGGCGCGGGAGAGGTTGACTCGCCCGGCGGGCCCGGAGGTCGGCCGCGCGGCCCATGGCGGTGGCGCGTGGGCCGTCGTTAGCGGCGTGGGGCCAGCACGGGGCGCACCACCGACTCGGCCATCGCGAGTTCCCGGGTGATGGCCAGTGCGGTGGTGCGCACGGCGGCGTCCACGCGGGACAGGTTGATCCGCCCGGCCATCCCGGAGATCGACAGCGCGGCCAGCACCGTACCGTCCGGGCCGAACACCGGTGAGGCCACGCCCGTCACGTCGCGGAAGGACTCCTGCCGGTCGAAGGCCACCCGCGCGCGGCGGACCCGCTCCAGCTCGGTCCGCAGCGCCTCCGGGTCGGTGATCGTTCGTGGGGTGAGCCGTTTCAGCGGCTTGGCCAGCGTCCGGTCGACGTGGGCGGCCGGCCCGAACGCGAGCATCACCTTGCCCGAGCAGCTCGCGTGAGCCGGCCAGCGGCCTCCGGTGCGCAGCGGGAGCCGGGGCGCGCGCTCGCCCCGCAGGATCTCGACGTGCACGACCTCGCCGTCCTGCTCGACCGCGAGGCCGACGTTGTGCCCGGTCGCCTCGTGCAGGACGGCCATGTGCTTGCGCGCCGCCTCGTGCAGGCTGCGCGGTTGCGGCACCAGTTGCCCCAGCTCGAACAGCAGCAGCCCCGGCCGGAACGCCGTGCCCACCCGCTCCAGCAACCCGACCCGCGCGAGCTCCCGCAGCAGGCGGTGCGCCGTGGCCCGCGGCAACCCCGTCGACCGCGCGACCGCCGCCGCGCTCACCGGTAGCTCCGCGCCACGCAGCTGCTTGAGGATCAGCGCGGCCCGCCCGAGAGCGGTGATCTCGCCCTCGTCCCGATGTGCCGGACACATGCGGGCCATCTTGCCCCACCGGCGGCCTCACCCGGGAGCGGATGTCTCGTTGAACGAGACATGGTTCAGGAGGGCAGACGGCCGCCGCATTCGCGGACCAGCGTTGCCATGATCTCGCGGTCCGCGGGGGAGACGTGGTCGGCGTAGTAGGCGTACAGGGTCTCCCGCGCCAGCCGGGACGCCAGCAGCCCGTCGCGGTCGGAGATGGCCGCGAACACCGCCCGATGGTGGCGGATGGACTGCAGCATGAGCGCCGTCTGGTCGTCGGCGTCGAGGATCGTCTGCTGGATCAGCTTGAGGATCGCCTCGCGGGTCACGTCGCCGTAGACCTGCACCAGCCGGTTGCCGCCGGCTTCGGCGATGAGCTCGTGGAACTCCAGGTCGGCCTGGCTGAACTCGGCGTAGCCGCGGCTCATGCACGCCCGCATCCGCGCCATGTTCCGCTCCAGCGCGAGCAGTTGCTCGTCGGTGCGGCGGGCGGCCGCGAGCAGGTTCGCGGAGGCGTCGGCGATCATCCGGAACTGGACGAGCTCGGCGAGCCCCAGCGCGCCGCCCGAGGTGAGCATCGCGATCGAACGGCGCACCGGTTCGACCGACAACGGCAGGATCAACGGCCCGCGCGGGTCCCGCGGCTGGGACTTGACCAGGTCCATGTTCTCCAGCACCCGCAGCGCCTCCCGCACCGAGGCGCGGCCGATCCCGAACTGCTCGACCAGTTCCCGCTCGCTCGGCAGGCGGTCACCCGGCTTGAGCTCCCCGGAGGCGATCGCGTTCTGCACGTAGTCGACGACGCGCTGGAAGAGCCGCCCGTTGGTCGCGCTCGTCTGGCTGGCCACCCTCACCCCTCCCGGCCGGTGCGCTGCGGATTCCCCGAGGATACCGGCCGGGAGGTGGGAGCGTGCCCGGTCAGCGGGGCAGCACGCCGGCCGTCACCGGGGAGCGAGCCGGGCCAGGCCGGTCATCAGGGAGCGCTCCGGGTCGCCGATCTTCGCCGGGTCCACGTCGGTGACCCGGTCGGCGATGCGGCGCCCGATCTCGGCGGTGTCCCCGCCCATGCCGGGGCCGGCCAGCGCGGGCAGTTCGGCCAGCACGGAGGCCGCGGCGGCCTCCAGCGCCAGCGCCCCGTCGCGCTCGCCGAGACCGGCCAGGCACAGCGCCGCGGACAACGCCGCTGCGGCCGGGTTCGCCCAGCCCTTGCCCGCGATGTCCGGCGCCGAGCCGTGCACCGGCTCGTACATGCTCGGCGCGGTGCCACGCGGGTTGTGGTTGGCGCTGGCGGCGAGCCCGAGCCCGCCCTGGATGGTGGCGCCGAGGTCGCTGAGGATGTCGCCGAACAGGTTGTCGGTGACCACCACGTCGAACCGGCCCGGATCCATCGGCAGGTGCAGGCACATCGCGTCGGCATGGACGTAGTCGTGCTCGACGTCCGGGTACCGGGTGGCGACCTCGTCCACCACGTCCTGCCACAGCTGCCCGGCGTGCACCAGGATGTTCTTCTTGTGGCACAACGTCAGCCGCTTGCGCCGCGCGGAGGCGAGCCGGAACGCGAACTCCACCGTCTCGGTCGTGGCCGGGACCGTGGTGATCGAGTTCTGGATCGCCACCGCGTTCGGCGTGCCCGCGTGCGAGATCGAGCCGCCGCCGGTGTAGAGGCCCTCGGTGTTCTCCCGGATGATCACCAGGTCGCAGTTGTCCGGCGAGACACCGGCGACCGGGCTGTCGACACCCGGGTAGAGGCGCACCGGCCGGATGTTGACCGACTGGGCGAACGCGACCCGCAACCCGACGATCAGTCCGCGTTCGAGGACGCCCGGTGTGACGCGGGGGTCGCCGACCGCGCCGAGCAGGACGGCGTCGTGCCCGCGGAGCGCCTCGATCGACTCCTCGCCGAGCGCGACGCCGGAGCGCAGGTAGGCCTCGGCGCCGAGGTCGAACTCGGTGGTCTCGACCGCGAAGCCGTACCGGTCGGCGGCGGCCCGGACACCGGCGAGCGCGGCCGCGGTGACGTCGGGCCCGATGCCGTCGCCGCCGATGACGGCCAGGTGGTGGGTGCGCATGTGCTGCGGTTTCTCCTTGACGTGGGGGATCAGTCGTGCAGGGCGAAGTCGCGCCAGGTCTTGCCGCCGGCCGGCTCGACGTCCACCCACAGCGCCGTGACGCAGTGCGGGCAGACGTAGGCGACGGCCGCGAGGTCGTCGTGGACCTCGACGCGGGAACCGAGGTCGTCGGCGCCGAGCACGACCCGGCCCGCGATCGACTCCCACCCGCCGGTCAGATCGCCGAGCACCTGCCCGCAGTGGCGGCACGACCCGATCAGCCCGTCGGCGGTCCGGTGCGTCACGAGCGCCGCGCCCCAGATGCCGGTGGGCTCGCCCGGCGCGGCCACCGGTTCGGTGCGCGGTGCGGCCATCCGGCTGCGACGGGATTCCCGGATCTCGGTCCGCCGGGCGTCGGTGGCCGCCTGGTCGACCTCGCCGTCCCGCAGTTCCACGCCGTAGAGGCGGGCGGCGGATTCGACGGTCACCGCGCCGGATTCCACGTCGGCGGCGACCTTCGCCGGGTCACGCAGCAGCGGATCGCCGTAGCCGCCGCCGTTCTGCACAGTGCACTCGAAGACGTCGCCGTACGCGATCCGGGCGGCCGGCGCGACACCGGGCAGCACCTGGTGGTCGCCGTCGAGGTCGGTCAGCGCGACGACGGGGGCGCCGCTGCCGAGGCGGTCCAGCGCGCCCGCGCCGGTCACCCGCTCGAAGCGCGCGCAGGACCCGGGCAGACCGCCGAACAGGCCGGTCCGGTTCGGCAGCGCGACACCATGCGTGCCGAGCACCCCGGTGACCTCCTGCGTGTCGATCGGAGTCAGCGCGAACTGGATCCCGTTGCCGCCGCGGAAAGTCCCGGCGCCACCCGAGTCGGGCACCATGCGGCGCCACAGGTACAGCAGCGGGTGGCGCATCTCCTGCTGCTCCACGTCGGTCGCGCCGCCGGAGAGGATGACCATCGCGCCACCGGCGTCCACCCCGTCGCGGAAGGAGAACGCCGGGCCGCCCCACAACAGCGAGTCCATGTACATCGAGGCGAACGGCTCGCCGTGCTGGTCGACGCCGCCGAACTGGTTGAGCTGCCAGGACCCGTCGGACGGGCCGAACGCGTAACCCTCGTACTTCTCGGAGAACGACAGCATCTTCGCGATCGCGCCACCGGCGGAGCAGGTCGCGGTCCAGTTCGCGCCCGCCGCGCCGCCGGAGACCGGCATCGGTTCGACCGCCGTGACGCACAAGCCGTCCGGCGCGGTGACCTCGACCGGCCGCATCAGGCCGTGGTTCCACGGGATGTCGGACCCGAAGGTGATCAGCATCAGGGTCGCGACCGCGCCGAGCAGGCCGCCGCGGGTGGTCATGCCGTAGGCGGGCGACTGCGGGCTCGCAGCGGAGAAGTCGAACACCAGCCGGTCACCGGTCTTCTCCAGGCGGCACGGCACCTGCAGCAGCTCGATGCCCTCGCCGTCCGGACGGTCCAAATAGGACGTGTGCTCGTACACGCCGTCCGGCAGCTCCCGGAGCAGGGCCCGCAGGTCGGCCTCGGAGTTGTCGAGCGTCTTCTCCATCGTGGCGCGCACGGCGTCGGCTCCGTAGCGGTCACACAGCTCGTGGAACCGCTGCTCGGCCACGCGCAACCCGGCCAGGAACGCGCGGAAGTCGTTGGCGACGGTGTCGTGCATGCGGGAGTTGAGGACGATGGTGTCCCACAGCTCCTGGTTCAGCACGTCCTTGCGCACGATCCGGCCCGGCGGGATGCGGATGCCTTCCTGGAACACGTCGGTGGCGGTGGTGCACCAGCTGCCCGGGTCCATGCCGCCGAGGTCGACCTGGTGGGCCATGCAGCCCAGCCACGCCACGATCTCGCCGTCGCGGAACACCGGCTTGCAGAACTGCACGTCGTTCTGGTGCATCGCGGCCAGGTACGGGTCGTTGATGATGAAGACGTCCCCGGGCTCGATGTCGTCGTAGCGGTCCAGGAACACCTCGATCGCCATCGCCCCGGTGTAGATGGGGGTGAGCAGGTAGGTGCCGATGATCGCCATCTCACCGGCGGCGGTGTAGATGCCGAAGTTGTAGTCGGTGGCGTGCACGACGGGGGAGCCCGACACGTGCTCGACGGTGGTGCCGCCCTCGGAGTTGATGGACCAGAGCTTGTGCCGGATGACCTCGTAGGTGACCGGGTCGACGGTGGTGGTCATGCGTTGTTCTCCTTCCCGATCAGCGGTTCTGGATGATGATGTCGCCGAAGCGGTCGACCTCGGCGTCCTGCCCTGGCCCGATCACCACGGTGGTGTCGCGGAGTTCGACGATGGCGAGGCCCTCGATGCGCAGCCCGTCGTGCAGGTGCTCGGCGCGGTAGACCGCGGCGTCGCGCCACTGGCCGCCGGAGAACACGCGGCGCGTGCCCGGTTCGGCGCCGCCCGCCTTGCCGAGTGCGCCGGTGTCGAACTCGGCGCGCGGGACGGGACTGGTGGCGACCACCCGGAACGTGGTGATCTCCACCCCGCCTTCCAGGAACGCGGCGCCCTTGCCGAAGCGGCCCTCGTAGATCTCGACGAACCGCTCCACCATGGCGTTCACGTCGGCCGGGGTGATCCGGTCCGCCTCGACCGGCACGGTGAGCACGTGGATCTGGGCGCGGAACCGGATCTCCACGAACTTCGCGAACGTGATCGAGTCCTCGGCCGCGCCCGCGGCGATCAGGTCGCGCCGGGCGCGGGCGGCCAGCTCGTCGAACGTGGCGTTGAGCTCGTCCGGCGCCAGCGCGGTGGCGTGGTCGGTGGTGCCCGGCGGTGTCTGCAGCGGCTTGGACAGCTCCTCGACCATGGTCAGGTCGGAGCAACCGATGCCGAAGGCGGAGTGCACCGACGCGGTGAGCGGCACGACGATCTGCGGGCAGCCGAGCTCGGCGCCGTAGGAGAAGGCGTGCAGGGGACCGGCACCGCCGTAGGCGAACACGGCGAAGTCGGCCGGGTCGTAGCCCTGCTCGACGGTGACCTGGCGGACCAGGTCGGCCATCCGGGCGTCCACAATGGTCTTGATGCCCTCCGCGGCCTGCTCGATCGTCAGACCCGCGGGCTTGGCCACGTGCTCGTCGATCGCGGCGCGGGCCTTGTCCACGTCCAGGGTGAGCCTGCCGCCGAGGAAGTTGTCCGGGTTCAGGTAGCCCAGCACCAGGTCGGCGTCGGCCACCGTGGGACGGGTGCCGCCCCGGCCGTAGCACGCCGGGCCTGGGCGTGCGCCTGCCGACTCCGGGCCGACCTGCAGGACGCCGTTGCGGACCGAAGCGATCGAGCCCGCCCCCGCGCCGATCGCGCGCACCGCCACCGACGGCAGGGCGAGTTCGTCGCGGCCGATGAGCGTCGTGTTCGACATGACCGGCCGCCCGTCGAGGACCAACCCGACGTCGAAGCTCGTGCCGCCCATGTCGGTGGTGACGATGTTGCGGTACCCGTTGCGCGCGCCCGCGAACTGCGAGGCGACCACCCCGCCGACCGGGCCCGACATGACGGTGGCCGCGGCGCGCTTCTCGACTTCGGCGAAGGTCGCCAGCCCGCCGTTGGACTGCATGAGCAGCGGACCCGTCTTCAGGCCCGCCTTGGCCAGGGTGCTCTCGAACGAGTCCAGCGAGGTCTTCAGCACCGGGCGCAGGCTCGCGTTGACGGCGGTGGTCAGCGTGCGCTCGTACTCGCCGATGCGGGGCAGGAACTCCGAGGACAGGGTGACCGACGCGCCGGGCGCCTCCTCGGCGATGATCTCCGCGACGCGCTTCTCGTGCACGTCGTTGGCGAACGACCACAGCAGGGACACCGCGAACACCTCGGCGCCCGCCTCCTGGAGGCGGCGCGCCGCGCGGCGCACGTCGTCCTCGTCGAGCGGGCAGACGACGCGGCCGGCGTAGTCGATGCGCTCGGTGACCTCGGCGATGAGGCGGCGCGGCACCGCGGCAGGCTGCTTGACCAGCGTGCGGAAGCGCTTGATGTCGTCTTCCTCCAGGCCGGTGGCCTTGAAGCCGCGCATGATCGTGAGCGTGTCGCCGAACCCGCGGGTCTGGATGAGCCCGACCTTGCGGCTGCGGCCCTCCAGCATCGCGTTGGTGGCGACGGTGGTGCCGTGGGCGAACACCTCGACGTCGGCCAGCAGCTGTTCCAGTGGGACACCGCGTTCGTCGGCCGCGAGCACGAGGGTGTCGAGCACCCCCTGCGCCGGGTTGTCGGGCACCGTCGAGGACTTGTAGCGGCCGACGGCGCCGTCCGAGTCGATCACGACGGTGTCGGTGAAGGTGCCTCCGATGTCGGAGGCCACGTAGTAGCTGGGCATCCCGGCGTTTCACTCCTTTGTGCGCTGACGGGGACCGTCGGGGTCAGGACGCGTCCTCGGCCGCCGATGTCTTCTTCTGCTCGAGTTCGGTGATCGTGGCTTCGATGTGGGCACGCGCGAGCCGCTCGGCCGCCTGGCCGTCGCCGGCCTCGATGGCGTCGGCGATGGCGGTGTGCTCGGCGATCGCGCGGATCGCGCTCTCCGGCCGCACCAGCGCGACCGGCGCGAACACCTGCGCGGTCATCCGCAGGATCGGCAGCTGGCCGATCACGAAGTCGTTGCCGGACAGGTGGATGACGTGCTCGTGGAAGTCCACATTGGAGTCGGTGTAGTCGCGCGGCACCCACGGGTCCACCGCCGCGCGCTGCACCTCGATGGCCCGGCGGAGCTGGCGGATCAGGCCACCGCCCCGGTTGTTCTCCGCGGCCAGCCGGGCGGCGAGACCGTCCACCACCGCGCGCAGCTGGTAGGCGTCCAGCAGCGTGTCCAGGTCACCGGTGATGACCTGGGCGCCCTGCCCGGCGGTGACCTTGACCAGGCCCTCCTGCTCCAGGACGCGCAGCGCCTCGCGCAGCGGGGTGCGGCTGACACCCAGTTCGGCGGACAGGTGTTCCTGCCGCAGCCACGACCCGGTCGGGTAGCGGTGGGTGTAGATCCGCTCCCGGATGATCGCGGCCGTTTCGTCCACGAGCGGGATGCGCGATGGCGCTCCCGCCCGGTCCTCTCGTCTGGCCAACGCTCGCCGACCTTCCTTGCTCGACGGCTGGATACAGCGCCGTCAGACTGGCCGATGGGCACCGGCTCGTCAAGCCCGGGGGATCGACATTCACCCGGTTCGTGCGAGGATGTGCAGCTCAGAGCGTCTTTTTTCGTGACAACTTGACTCGCCGACCGGCGCTGGTTCATGCTCGTGGCATCACGAGCTGGTCCGACCAGCAGTCGATCGCCGGTGTTGCCGACCTGGCTGGCAAGACCTGGGACGACGACGTCCAGAGGAGAATTTCCGATGAGTTCGCATGCGGGCTTCGCGCTGCCCGAGTTCCCGTCCGGACTGCCGGTCGGCCCCGGGTGGGTCACCGGCGCCGGAACCGCGCCGGTGGTGTTCCCCTACGACGGATCGGTGGTCGCGCACGCGCCGGTCGGATCGGTCGGCGACGCCCGCGCCGCCCTCGACGCGGGTGCGGCCGCCGTGAAACCGGCCGGCAAGCTCACCTCGGCGGTCCGCCGCGCGATCCTGCTCGACGTGGAGGCCGCGCTCCGGGCGCACGAGGCGGAGCTGGTCGACCTGCTCATCGCCGAGACCGGCAAGACCCGCGGCGACTGCGAGGTGGAGTTCGCCCGCACGGTCTTCACCTGGTCGGCCGCCGCCGAGGAGGTCGCCCGCATCCACGGCGAAACCGTGCCGCTGGACCTGCAGCCCTCCGGCGCGGGGATGATCGGGTTCTGGACCCGCCGCCCGATCGGCCTGGTCGTCGGCATCGCCGGGTTCAACGGCCCGCTCCTGCTCGCCAGCCACAAGATCGCGCCGTCCATCGCCGCGGGCTGCCCGGTGATCTGCAAGCCCGCCCCCGCCACGCCGCTGACCGCGCTGTGGCTGGCGGACCAGGTCCGGCAGGCGGCCGCCCGGCACGGGGCGCCGCCGGAGATCGTGCAGGTCATCACCGGCGACGCCGAGGTCGGGCACACGCTGGTGACCGATCCGCGCGTGGCGGCGGTGTCGTTCACCGGTTCCGCCGCCGTCGGGCACCGGATCGCACGCGACGCCGCGCCGCGGAAGGTATTGCTGGAACTGGGCTCCAACGCGGCGCTGGTGGTCGACAACGACGCCGACCTCGACAAGGCCGCGGACGCGGTGCTGCGCGGCGGCTACTACTTCAACGGCCAGGCCTGCATCGCCGTGCAACGCGTGATCGTGTGCGAGCCGGTGCGCGAGGAGTTCGTCGGCAAGCTCACCGCCCGCATGGGCGAGCTGACGGTCGGCGATCCGCGCGACCCGCGGACCCGGGTGGCGCCGCTGATCAACGAGGCGGCGACGCGGCGCACCCTCGACTGGATCGAGCAGGCCGAGCAGGCCGGGGCGAAGGTCCTGCACGGCGGCCGGGTGACCGACCGCACCGTCGAGCCGACCCTCCTGCTCGACGTGCCGGAAACCGCCGACGCGTGGTGCGAGGAGATCTTCGCCCCCGTCGTGGCGATCCGGTCCGTGCCCGACCTCCCGGCGGCGCTGGACCTGGTCAACCGGTCCCGCTACGGCCTGCACGCCAGCGTGTTCACCCGCTCGCTCGCCACGGCGTTCGCCGCCATCGAGGAACTCGAGGTCGGGGGAGTGGTGATCAACGAGGTGCCCGGTTTCCGGTCCGACATCATGCCCTACGGCGGCGTGAAGGACTCCGGCATCGGCCGGGAGGGACCGCGCTTCGCGATCGAAGAACTGACCGTCACCCGCATGGCCGTGATCCGGCCGGAATGAGCGAGACCATGACCGACTACACCACGCTGTTCCGGCTCGACGGCAAGCGCGCGCTGCTGATCGGGGCCGGCGGGATCGGCCGCGAGGCCGCGCTCGCGCTCGCCGCCCACGGCGCCGAGGTGATCTGCGCCGACAAGGACCCGCTCACCGCGAAGGCGACCGCGGCCGACACCGGCGGCGAAGCGCTCGAACTCGACATCACCGACGCGGCGGCCGTGCACCGGGCCGCCGCCGAACTCGGGGACCTCGACGTCGTGGTCCTCACCGCGGCGACCAACGTGCGCAAGCGCATTCTCGACTACGCACCCGAGGAGTTCGACCGCGTCGTCGCGCTCAACCTCAAAGCGACCTTCACCGTGCTGCAGGCGTTCGGCCGGGGGATGGTGGAGCGCGGCCGCGGCAGCATCGTGGTCTTCTCCTCGGTGCGCGGGTTCGTCGTCGAACCCGGCCAGTCGGTGTACGCGGCCACCAAGGCCGGCGCGATCCAGCTGGTCAAGACCGCGGCCGCCGAGTTCGGCGAAGCCGGCGTCCGCGTCAACGCGATCGCCCCCGGCGTGGTGGAAACCCCGCTGACCGACCAGATCAAGAACGACCCCGGCTGGTACCGGGCCTACGCCACCAAAAGTGCGCTCGGCCGCTGGTCCCAGCCCGGCGAACTGGCCGGAGCCGTCGTGTTCCTGGCCTCCGACGCGGCCGCCTACGTCACCGGATCGACCGTCATGGTCGACGGTGGCTGGACGGCCGTGGACGGACGTTTCACCCCACCGGCCTGACCCCCAACCCCCCGGGAGTCTCAATGATCGTGTCAAGCAGCTGTAGGGCTGATGGGCGGCGGTGAGTGGTGGAATTCGCGGCCGTCGCGCAGCAGTGCCCAGATGACGT